>NZ_JAVJUO010000246.1:0-5904 GCF_040220555.1 Coleofasciculus sp. C1-SOL-03 | reverse complement strand
GAAGCCCACCTCAAGATGAGTGCTCTCACTGGGTTAACCAGGTAAGGTCACAGGAAGAACACCTGTTGATAGGCGTTAGGTGGAAGCGCAGCAATGTGTGCAGCCGAGACGTGCTAACCGACCGAGGGCTTGACCTTCTATGTTTCTCGCTTTGCAGTCTTGAGGGTTCTTCTGTTGACAAGAACCACAATCTTGTCTGGTGTCTCTGGCGCAATGGCTCCACTCCGAACCCATCCCGAACTCGGCTGTGAAACGTTGCTGCGGCGAAGATACTTTGGGGGTTGCCCCCTGGGAAAATAGCTCGATGCCAGACTTCTTCTTTCATCAAAATCAATAAAACCCTCTTTTCGTACAGAAACCGTATAGGAAAGAGGGTTTTATGCTATGGAAATCTTTAACTGGACTGGTATTCTAGCTTTTTATAGCAGAAGGCCTCATTAGTTAAATAAATCTAAAAAATTCCTAGATAGGTTCGATATCAAAACGTTGGTTTCTTATACTGGAATAGTCTATTGGCATTTTAATTATTCTCAAAATCCCTAACAAAAATTAAGTCAAAAATTATGACAGGTCAGAACTATGGTTTACGATGTAGCTATCATTGGCGGTGGCGTAATTGGTTGCACGATCGCGCGTGAGTTAATGCGCTATCCTATCCGTGCTGTTTTGTTGGAGAAGGAGAGCGAAGTCGGATTCGGAACCAGTAAAGCCAACAGTGGGATTATTCACGGTGGTCATCACGGCTCTCCCAAAACCCTAAAAGGGAAACTAGAATGGTTGGGCAATCAAATGTGGGATACCATCTGTGATGAGCTAGGTTTCGGGTTCAAGCGCATTGGCGAACTGACTGTCGCTCTAGCGGAGGAGCAACTCCCCACGTTAGAAAAACTCAAACAACAAGGTGAAGAAAAAGGCGTTCCTGGTCTGGAAATGTGGGATCAGGAACGCTTACTGCGAGAAGAACCCCGCCTCAATCCCGACGCGATCGCTGGACTCTATGCTTCAACGACAGGGGTGATCAATCCTTACGAAGCCTGTTTTGCTCTGATTGAAAATGCCTGTCTGAATGGCTTGGAACTGGTGACCGATAGTTTGGTGCACGACATTGACCAAACGGACGACATTTGGACAATCAAAACCAATCGCGGCGAATTTCCGACTCGCTTTATCATAAACGCGGCGGGACTTTGGGCTGACCGTATCGCCCAAATAGCAGGGGTACAACCCTTTACCATTCGTCCTCGTAAAGGTGAAGAATATATCCTGGATAAGCGGTTGATGGGGTTAGTTAAGCGGGTGATTTTTCCCTGTCCCACTCCCGTATCCAAAGGGATTCTGGTCATCCCCACCTACGATGGCACGATTATGGTTGGTCCCACGGCGGAAATGGTCGATGATAAGGAAGACTTGACCACCAGCGTCGCCGGAGGACAAAAAGTTTTCCAGATGGTTAGACAAGTCGTTCCCGGTATTAGTCCGAGGGATTGCATCGCGGAGTTTGCCGGGTTGCGGGCGGTTACGGAAACTGAAGACTTTATTATTGGTTCAACTGACAAAAAAGGCTTTATTAACGTCGCGGGTATCCAGTCCCCCGGACTCACAGCGGCTCCAGCAATTGCTGAAATGGTCGGAGACATTTTACGGGACGAAGGGCTGCCCTTACAACCCAAGGATGATTTTGTCCCTTCTATTCCCAAACCCATCCATTTTGTTTCCTTATCTACAGACGAACAAATCGCCCTAACCCAAGACAATCCTCACTATGGTCGCATTGTCTGTCGCTGCGAATTAATTACCGAAGGTGAGATTTTAGATTCCATTCATCGGGGTGCACGCACTCTAGACGGCATCAAATTCCGTACCCGTGCTGGGATGGGGCGCTGTCAAGGGGGATTCTGTACCGGACGGTGTATGGAACTGCTATCCCAAGAATTAGACCAGCCGCTATCGCAAATTACCAAACGCGGCGGCGACACTTGGATTGTTCGGGAACGGGAGGAGGTAGCCAAATGATTACAGACACAATCAGCCACCTAAAAAAAGAATATGATGTCGTGGTCGTTGGTGGCGGTCCAGCGGGCATGGCAGCCGCCTTAGGCGCAAGACAAGCCGGCGCCGATCGCATCTTGATTGCCGACCGGGAGAAAGAAGCTGGGGGTATCCTGTTGCAATGTATCCATCCCGGTTTTGGACTCCAGCATTTTAAAGAAGAACTCACCGGTCCAGAATATGCCCAGCGCTTTTTGGAGCAAGTCTTAGAAACCGACATCGATATTGTCAGCGATGCTTACATCCTGGATATTAATGCGGACAAACAAGTCAAACTCATGTCCGGTAGCCAAGGCGTTCATGTTCTTTCCACTAAAGCGGCAGTACTGGCAATGGGTGCCAGAGAACGTACACGCGGAGCGATTCGCACTCCCGGTACTCGCGCCTCCGGTGTTTTGACCGCCGGATTAGCCCAGAAATTTGTCAACATGATTGGTTATCTGCCGGGACATCGGGCAGTGATTCTCGGTTCTGGAGATATTGGCTTAATTATGGCGCGGCGGTTGACATTGGAAGGTGTAGAAGTCGCAGGCGTGTTTGAAATCATGCCTCACGCCAACGGACTCAATCGCAATATCGTCCAATGTCTGCATGACTTTGATATTCCCCTACACCTGTCCACAACCGTTGCGGATATTCATGGCAGAGATCGGGTGGAAAAAGTTACCGTTGCTCCCGTTGATGAAAATTTTACCCCCCATTTAGAGAAAAGCTGGGATATTCCCTGTGATACTTTACTGCTGTCCATTGGTTTGATTCCAGAAAATGAACTATCCCGACAGTTGAAACTCCAGATTGATCCCGTAACCAGCGGTCCAGTGGTAAACAGCATGATGGAAACGTCCATGGATGGGATCTTTGCTTGTGGGAATGTTGTCCATATTCACGACTTAGTTGATTTTGTCAGCCAGGAAGCCTTTCTCGCTGGCAGTAATGCGGGGGCTTACGTCACCGAACAACGTCCGCCGGGGGATAATATTCGCCTCGTTCCGGGGGAAAATGTGCGCTACTGCGTTCCTCATACGATTTCCACTGACCGAGATCATACGGTTTATATGCGAGTCAAGCGTCCCATGGAACAAAGCGTATTGCGTTTAGGCGACGTGTATGAGAAAAAACTGCGCTATGTCGTCCCCGCAGAGATGGTTAATCTCAAAGTACGTCCTCGGTTTTTAGAGAACTTCCACGGGGATACCTTGCGGGTAGATGTTTTACCCTGTGAGGATTAGGGGAGTAAGGTGCGGGAGATGGAACAGAGGGGGCGCGATTGGTGTAAGTATGCAACCGGACATGATATAAACAATTAGCAATCACCAGGTATTTATTATGACAACAATTACTCATTACCTTTGTATTGGCTGTCCCCTAGGTTGCCGTTTAGAAGTTGAAGATGAAGACAATAAAATTGTCGAAGTGCGGGGTTTTAACTGCAAACGGGGACAAGAGTATGCGAAACAAGAACATACCGAACCTCGCCGTATGGTAACCACCACTGTCCAGGTAGAACAAGGGCGTTGGGCTAGGCTTCCGGTGAAAACCAATATGGCTATTCCTAAAGAAAAAATGCAGGAATTGTGCCAAACGCTGCGTCAAGTGAAACTAACTGCACCTGTGAAAATGGGTGATGTGATTCTAGCGAATGCCTTGGAAACAGGGGCGGATGTGGTGGCTACCAGAGATATGCCAGCCGCTTAAATTCCCTTTAAGCTTGTGTGTGAAGGGTCATATCAGCTAAAACTCCCATCTTGGTGAAAATATAGGCGACCAACCTACTATTTCGTATCGCCGAAGCAGCAGTAAATCATCCCAAGGGTCGTAATCATTACATGTTACATCATGAAGTGCGGAATGGGGGATTAGATTGTCGGGGAGATTATTTAGTTCTCTGTGTCAATCTGTGTTATTCACTATTCAGTCTGCTGGAAAGTGTCATTGTAATCTGTGTAATCTGTGTTACTGCATGCGATCAATAGTACGATATTGGATCGCTTCGGCAATGTGTGCCGTTTGCAATGTCTCAGCCCCCGATAAATCGGCAATCGTGCGGGCAACTTTAAGGATGCGATCGCTTGCCCGGGCAGATAGTCCGAGTTTGCGAATTGCCCCTTCTAATAGATGGCGACTACTATCATCTAAATGACACCATTGTCTCAAATGACTACTTTGCATCTGGGCATTGCAGCGCAGGGAGGGTTCTGAGTTGAAGCGATGACGGGCGCGATCGCGGGCTACTGTTACTCTCTCTCTTACAGCTTCTGACGCCTCACTTTGGGGTTGTCGGGTGATTTCTTCGGGTTTGAGGCGATTCACGGCGACTTGTAAGTCTATTCGATCCATCAACGGACCTGAAAGTTTTGCCCAATAGTTCTCCCGTTGTCGCGCTGAACAGGTGCAGGGTTGCAGGGTATCACCAAAGTAACCACAAGGACAGGGATTGGTACTAGCAACTAAGGTAAATTGTGCCGGAAACAAAACGGATTGTCGGGTGCGAGAAATGGTCACATAACCATCTTCTAAAGGTTGACGCAAAAATTCCAATACATTGCGCTTAAATTCGGTTAATTCATCCAGAAATAATACCCCTCGATGCGCCAAGGAAATTTCTCCGGGACGCGGAAAACTCCCCCCTCCAACTAATGATGGACCTGATGCGGAATGGTGGGGACTGCGGAAGGGGCGATGTCTGATTAGTCTACCTTGATCTTTGAGTAATCCGGCTACAGAATAAATTTGGGTGACTTCTAGGGCTTCTGCAAAACTTAAAGGCGGTAAAATTCCGGGTAATCGTCGCGCTAGCATGGTTTTACCACTTCCCGGTGGACCGACGAAAATTAAATTATGACCCCCAGCCGCCGCTATTTCTAACGCCCGACGCGCATGGGATTGACCTTTAACTTCGTTTAAATTTCCACCTGTAAACTGATCGGAGGATGAGTTGGGTAATGCATCCATGGTTACCGGGGAATAGCGTTCCGGTTGGTTCAAAAAATCTGCCACATCAGCCAGATGCTGGAATCCATACACCGCCAATCCACGCACCACGGCGGCTTCTTGGGCATTATCGGCGGGTACAACTAACCCGGAAATCCCCAAACTTTGGGCAGCAGCAGCGATGGGTAAGACGCCAGCAACGGGGCGTAAATTACCATCCAAGGAGACTTCGCCTAAAAATAGATAATCCCCTAATAATTCCGGATTGACTTGCTGGGAGGCGGCGAGAATCCCGACACTGATAGGTAAATCAAAGCTGGGTCCTTCTTTGCGTAAGTCGGCGGGGGTGAGATTAATCACGATTTTCCGCATGGGGAAAACAAACCCAGCATTTTTTAACGCCGCCCTCACCCGTTCTCGCGATTCTTGGACGGCGGTATCGGGTAATCCCACGACCACAATTCCCGGTAGTCCACCTGACACATCGACTTCAACACCGACTTTTACCGCATCGATGCCAACTAGCGAAGCACTCCAAACCCTGGCAAGCATGTCTGTTGATCCTGCGTTTTATTGGCAATTATACGACGTGCGATCACAACCGTCTGATTCGCTAACGATTGTGATGGGTTGGTTAGCCGATTGTCTAATTGGACATTTATCAACAAGAACCTGCAACAGATCCTGACGGACAGCATTAGGAAGGAATAAAATTTTTACTCCGACAAAATAAATTAGTCCAACACTTCTTGCATTTCTGTTGCTTTTTTGTTCGTTTTTAGGCAAACAAGGGATATTAATGGTGGAAATTTATCAACTTACATTTAGAAAATACATTTATGGATGAATCTTGGATAATTTTCCCAGCAGAATGACCACGAAAACAATTTTTATTTCCGCGAATAACTTCGGATTATGACCAAA
>NZ_JAVJUO010000245.1:0-12201 GCF_040220555.1 Coleofasciculus sp. C1-SOL-03 | reverse complement strand
ATTGGTCATTGGTCATTGGTCATTGGTCATTGGTCATTGGTCATTGGTCATTGGTCATTGGTCATTGGTCATTGGTCATTGGTCATTGGTCATTGGTCATTGGTCATTGGTCATTGGTCATTGGTCATTGGTCATTCGTCATTTGCGATAATTGAACGGTTAGGTCAGGGCGGGTTTAGTTACATCAGGGTGACAAGGAAATGTTAGTAGTAAAACCCGCCCCTACATCCCCTTATAGGTGTAGGTTTTTTATTTTAGGGTGGGGACTAGACTTGGAGGACAAGGGAGGAAAGTAGACAAGGGGGAAAACCTCCCCATCTTCCAGACGTAGCATGCTACGTCTCTACATTACTTCCCATCTCTGGCAATCTTGGCGAAAGAAGGCACAGATTGGGCTTACTATTGGGTAGTTTCCCCTGTTGGGTTCACTACCTTCTGACACATGACTGAAGGATCACATCGCATTCAGACGAGTCGCCTGGTATTATTTACGACGCTTTGGCTAACCTTATTTATTTTATCGGTTAAAGTTTCTGCGGCTTGGGCGACGCGATCGCTGAGTCTGATGGCAGAATCGATGCAGACGTTACTGGTTAGCTTCAGTACCCTGCTGAGTTTATATAAGCTAATCGCCCATGAGCATCCCATCCGGCGATCGGTGTATGGTCATGGTAAGTGGGAAACCCTGATCCTATTCTTACTGATTGGCTTTTTTGGGTTTACCGGATTAAATGTCTGGGGAATGTCAGCGCAACAATTATTGAACCAACCGTCAGAGGAGTGGTTGACGTTTCCGGTGCGAGTAAGTTTACCCCTGATTCAATTACTCGCCGTTGTGATCATTACCAGTTTAGGATTGGCATTAGTGGGACGGTATCAGGGGAAACAACTTAGAAGCGCTGCTTTAGGGTTTAATGCTCGACAACTGTTGTTGGATGTGTGCCTGACTCTGGTTGTACTCCTAGGACTTTTGGGCGTCGAGGCGGGTTGGGTTTGGCTGGATGTGGTGCTAGCCATTGTCCTGGTTCCCGTGGCGGTGAGGAATTGCTGGCAAGTGATCAACTGGCAATTTCCCCTACTGGTTGAGCAAACCGCGATCGCTCCCGAAATTCTAGCGCAAATTGCTCATCAAGTTGGCGGAATTACCCACTGTTATCATATTCAGTCACGGGGAGTTGTCGGGCGTTATGTGTATATTCAAATGCACCTGATCATCCATCCTGAATTTGCTGGCGTAACCTCTGTACTGGTGGAACGAATTAAGGGCATGATTGAGGACGAATATGGTCCAGTGCAGGTGACATTTTATATTGATGATGATTTTAAGGTGGCGGCAAATCGTCATCGTTCAGGGTTAATGTCAGATCACAATGGTGATAGTCAAAATAATCCTGAGTTCGGGGATTGGTAATTTGTCATTGGTCATTGGTAAGTAGGTTGGTGGAAATAAACTTAACTAGATTAAGTTAGGTAAACAAGCCTCAAACCCTTACTGTTCCCTGTTCCCTGTTCCCTGTTCCCTAATCTCCACCGCTAACTTTAATTGTGTCCACCTACTTAATTTGTCATTGGTCATTTGTTATTGGTCATTTGTCCTTTGTCCTTTGCGATAATTGAACGGTTAGGTCAGGGCGGGTTTATTTATATCAGGGTGACAACGAAATGTTAGGAGTAAAACCCGCCCCTACAAATGATGTTTTATCGGAATGTCTCTACAACCCCTGATAACTGATAACTGATAACTGATAACTGCTTCAACCATCTCCCTTATCTCCCTTATCTCCCTCATCTCCCTCATCTCCCTCATCTCCCTCATCTTCCTCGTTTTCTTCATCCGGAAGAGTAATATTATACTTTTCTAATTGCTCCTGTAACTTGGCTTCCCGTCTCTCCATGTCTTGCTCCTGGGATTTTAATTGAATTTCCAAGGCTTGAATGTTTTCGCGACGGGCTTCCATTTCAGCACGCTGGCGGGTTAAATCTTGACTTTGTAATGTCAAATCCTGTCGCCATTGTTCAGTGCGGGTCACTTCTTCCTGCAAAAACATGGGCGTAATTCCGATAGTTAAATATCGGTGGACGAAGTTTAAAACCCACTCTTTGGCAGGTTGAATCGTCACAACTTCCTTATCGTCCGAAATATCGACCAACACTAACGAGCCTTGATGAAAGGAGTTCGCAGCATCCAGCGAAATGCTTTCTGGTGGATTAATGACTGCCCAACAATCATCCGATTCTTGACGGGCTAACAATTGGAGTTCAATGCTGCCGTCTTTGTCATTTTTTTGCACTTCACCCAGATGTAGCATAGCCTGTTAGTTGTTGGTCGTTAATGAGCAAGGAATTGATTTTCACGAAGGAATAATGTATCTTCATGTTTACAGTCGCTTTAGGCGATCGCGCAAGATTTCGGCTTGATGCATAGATTCACTCAATGCATCCTTAGCACCCTGAACAATAGGGGCGGGGGCTTTATTGACAAAGTTGGGATTCGCCAAACGACTCGACAGAGATTTGACTTCAGCATCGATTTTACTGAGGTCTTTTTCTAACTTAGCGCGAAGTGTTTCAACATCAACTAAACCCGCTAGAGGAATAATCACTTGAACGGTGCCAGTTACACCTGCCATGGTGGTTTTCAGTTCTTCGGTTAAGGCTGGCACAATGGTTAAGGTATCGACTTTGCCTAAGTCTTGCAGGTAAGATTCACCCTTCTGTAGAATCTCTCGTTCATCCGGATTTTCACTTTGCAAAAGCACCGGGGCTTTTGTTTTGGGTTTAACCCCTGCTTCAGCCCGCAGGTTACGGATGGTGCGGATTGCACCAATGAGTAACTCGAACTGCTTTTCTAGGTCTTGATTGATGGGAAATACACCCGGTTCGGTTTCCGAGTCGGGTAGCGCGGGATAGGGTTGTAGCGCTAAACACTCGTCCGTCTTTTGCGTTAAAGTATGCCAGATTTCTTCGGTAATATGTGGCATAAACGGATGTAACAGTTTCAGGATACCATCGAGGACGTGCGCCAGGGTTTGCTGGGCGATTTGCCGCGATTGCGTTCCCTGCTGTCGTAACCGTTGTTTGACCAGTTCGATGTACCAGTCACAAAAGTCGCCCCAGATAAAGTCATAGAGTCCCTTGGCGGCTTCTCCCAAACCGTACTGATCGAGATCCTGACGGGTTTGAGTAACAACTTGATAAAAGCGGGAGAGAATCCAGCGATCGCTTAATTCTAATGTATCCCGTTCCTGTGCCAATGGCGAACCCAAAGCTTGGGGTGGTTTCCCATCCAGATTCATCATCACAAACCGCGCCGCATTCCACAGTTTATTGGCAAAGTTGCGCGAGGCTTCTACGGATGCGGATTCATCGGTCTGGCGATTGTACTCTAAACGAATGTCTTGACCTGCACCGGCGACTTCCCGGATTAAGGTATAGCGCAGCGCATCGGTTCCGTATTTCTCGATCAGAAGCAGCGGATCAATACCATTATTTGCCGACTTGGACATCTTTTTGTTATTTTCATCCCGGACTAAGCCATGGATGTAAACGGTTTGGAATGGCATTTGATCGGTGAAATACCCACCCATCATCGTCATCCGGGCGACCCAGAAAAAGATGATATCAAAGCCTGTAACCAAGACAGTGGTCGGATAGTACGTCTCTAAATCCTTTGTCTGTTGGGGCCAACCCATGGTGGAGAAGGGCCACAAGCCGGAGGAAAACCAAGTGTCGAGAACGTCGGGGTCTTGGATTAGCTTGACAGATTCGCCAAATTGTGATTTGGCTTTTTCTAAGGCTTCGGCTTCACTATGAGCCACGATCAAGGGAGTATGATCAGTAATTTCGCCTCCGGTTTCACTCACCGCATACCAAGCGGGAATTTGATGTCCCCACCAGAGTTGGCGAGAAATGCACCAGTCCTCTAATTTAACTAACCAGTCCCGGTAAACTTTTGTCCAGCGATCGGGGACGAAATTGGGGGAGTTCTGCTGATCCAGTGATTCCAGGGCTTTATCCGCCAGGGGACGAATCTTGACGAACCATTGGGTTGATAATAGCGGTTCAACCGGAACTTTGCCGCGATCGCTATAGGGAACCGTATGATGATAGTCTTCAACTTTAACCAGACAGCCATCCGCCTCAAGGCGCTGCACCACATTTTTCCGGGCGACAAATCGGTCTTGTCCTTGAAACTCACCCGCATTTTCATTCAGCGTGCCATCTTTATTCAGAATATTAATAAAGGGCAAGTCATGGCGTTTACCCATCTCAAAGTCATTGGGATCATGGGCGGGTGTAACTTTGACGCAGCCTGTCCCGAAACTAGGGTCAACCAACTCATCCCCCACCACGGGAATCTCTCGCCCCATAATCGGCAAGGTTAAGGTTTTGCCAATTAAATGCTGATAGCGTTCATCCTTGGGATTCACCGCCACTGCTGTATCTCCCAGCATCGTTTCCGGGCGAGTTGTCGCCACTTCCACCGCCCCATTTCCCTCAGTCAGGGGGTAACGAAAATGCCACAGATGACCATTAACCTGCTTATTTTCCACCTCCAAATCCGAAACCGCCGACTGGGACTGGGGACACCAATTCACCATATATTCACCCCGGTAAATCAGTCCGGCGTCATAGAGTTGGACAAAGGCTTCCAGCACCGCATTAGACAAGCCTTCGTCCATCGTGAACCGTTCCCGCGACCAATCCACCGACACGCCTAAGCGACGCAATTGGTTAACAATCCAACCCCCTGATTCTTCCTTCCATTGCCAAGCGCGATTCAGATAGGTTTCCCGTCCCACATCTTGACGAGTTTTGCCTTCAGCTTTCAGTTGCCGATCTAAGATTGTGGACACAGCAATACTGGCATGGTCAGTCCCCGGTAACCACAATGTATTACAGCCTTTCATCCGGTTGTAGCGGACGAGGATATCCATAATCGTTTGTCCCAAGGCGTGACCCATGTGCAGGCTACCGGTGACGTTAGGCGGTGGAATCACCATGGAATAGGGTTCACCACCTTGTTCTGGGTTGGCTTGAAAGACGCCCTGTTCTTCCCAAAACGTCTGCCATTTGGCTTCAGTCGTCGTGGGATCGTATTGAGTGGGTAAGGAGGGAGTGGTTGCTGTCATTGGAATCTTGGGTTTTACGTTCAATTTTGCCATATCCGATGACGGGGTTTGGGGTTCAGGGAGGTTATTCGGCTAAATCGGGTCACTAACTCCCATTTAATGTGGGACAAGGCAGAAGGCAGAAGGCAGAGGGCAGAAGGCAGAGGGCAGAAGGCAGAAGGCAGAGGGCAGAAGGCAGAAGGCAGAGGGCAGAAGGCAGAAGGCAGAGGGCAGAAGGCAGAAGGCAGAGGGCAGAAGGCAGAAGGCAGAAGGCAGAGGGCAGAGGGCAGAAGGCAGAAGGCAGAGGGCAGAGGGCAGAGGGCAGAAGGCAGAAGGCAGAAGGCAGAAGGCAGAAGGCAGAAGGCAGAGGGCAGAGGGCATACAAGGAAAAATTAGAATTTATGCCCAGGTACTGATCAATTCCTCAAACCCTGACGTAGCTTGCTTCTCGCGAAGCGAGTAGGACGAAGGACAAATGACAAATGACGAATGACAAATTTCTCCGGACTGAAGTCTTGTTATTTTTTCAGACCACGGTAAGATATAAAAGCCTCATGCTAAGACCCGATTATACATAAGCAAGAGGCAATTGCCTTTGTGCCACTTTGGTGTTAGCTGATGAAACACACCCTTTCAGTTTTAGTCGAAGATGAAGCTGGCGTCTTAACTCGCATTGCTGGTTTATTTGCCCGTCGCGGCTTCAATATTGAAAGTCTTGCCGTGGGTCCTGCGGAAAAAGTGGGAATTTCACGGATTACGATGGTAGTGCCTGGGGATGAGCGATCGATTGAGCAACTCACCAAGCAACTCTACAAGCTGATCAATGTGATCAAGGTTCAAGAGATTACCACCACGCCTTGTGTTGAGCGGGAATTGATGCTGATCAAGGTTAATGCCAGCAGTTCCACGCGATCGGAGATCATTGAACTAGCCCAAGTCTTCCGGGCGCGGGTGGTGGATATTGCCGAGGATTCCCTGACCATTGAAGTTGTGGGAGACCCTGGAAAAATGGTCGCGATCGTCCAGATTTTGAGCAAGTTTGGACTGCGAGAAGTCGCCCGGACAGGAAAAATTGCCCTGATCCGCGAATCCGGTGTCAATACCGAATATCTCAAGTCCCTGGAAGCCAAAGTATAGCTGAAAACCCGAATCCCCACTCAGTCATCGACACCCTTGGGGAGGTGAGAAAGGAGACACCCCCTTTTATTCATCTGTAGGGGTTCATCTGTAGGGGTTCATCTGTAGGGGCGGGTTTAGGAATTACGTTGTCCGATTAATGATAACCTTTGTTCAAAACCCGCCCTTTCTCAGTTTCCGTTATGAAAGACCTACTCAAAGCTGATCAACCGTAGTCAGACCTAACCTTGATGCTTACTTCCTGTTTCACTCTGGCAGTGACGGCACTTAACCAGTCCACAGGCTCTCCCCCACCTAACTGGCGGCTATCTCCAAATTAATGGAAGCATTGAAGTCCCGGTCAATTTCTAACCCGCAATTGTCACACCGGAAAACTCGCTCAGATAAGGGCATTTCATCTTTGACGGTATGGCATCTTGAGCAAGTTTTAGTTGAGGGATACCATCGGTCTACCATGATTAAGGTTGACCCATACAATTGGCACTTGTACTCTAATTGGCGTTTAAACTGTTGCCTAAGCATGGAAGTTACCTCCCATGCTCGGCTTCAAAACCGTGCGTGAGACTTTCACCTCACACGGCTCCTCAATTGATTGGCACTTGTCATGTGTACCAAGACTTCCATCCCTGGTTGTCTTTTCATCATGGCAGTGTCGATGGAGTGCCTGAAGATTGTCCAGGATGTCTTTTCCTCCTCTTGATTTGGGGATTTTATGGTCAATCTCTATTAGGTCGCCATCCTTAAAGTACAGTCCGCAATGGGTACATTTTCCTTTTTGTCTTTTGAGAAGTGTTGCCATCCTTTTTGATATCTCTGGATGTTTTCCCATTCTTGCCGTCCAATAGACCCAATTTCCATTGAAGGGGGAGGTATCACCTTTGACCTTTGTATGTCGCACAATTTTTGTGTCTACGTGGTCGATAAGATGCAGGGAATCCGTCTGGTTATCTCTTAATAAGAACGTCCAGTTGTCTCCTTTTCGGGAGTGCCAGTATTTCCTTTTTACCCATCCCCATGTTTTTCGAGGGTGTCTGTATTCTGCCCAAGCTCTTAATTTGTGGTACATTCTGTCATCCAGTTCAGAGAAGGTTTCTGTACTGGATACAGATGAGTAGTAGTTTGCCCAACCTTTAATTATGAGGTTGAGTTTACTGATTAAAGCTGCTTGTGGTGCTGCTCTATGAGCGTTAATCACCCGGCATAGCTTTTCGTAATGTACCTTGATGGATTCCTTGCTTGGGGTAATGATGGTCTTGAACCCTAGTTTATTACCGTAGGCATCTGTTCCACTGTGGTGTTTACCTACGGGAAACTGACGGATTTGGAACCCCAGAAAGTCGAATCCAGGGGACTGTTGCTCATACTGTACGAGGGTATGAGCCAGCCTCGTCTTTTCGGGCTTCAATTCCAACCCCATACCTTTTAACCACTCGGAAATTATCTCCTTACATCTTTGAACAACGGTTAGACTTTCGTGGAGAATCACAAAGTCATCGGCATAGCGGATTATGTTTAGGCTTTGGCGTTTATTGCTTTTACCTAGCTGTTTGCCTCTTTTATCTCTCATATCTAGAGTTTCGGCAAACTGTTTTACCCGCTCTTCCATTCCGTGAAGGGCAATATTTGCTAATAGAGGAGAAATGACTCCTCCCTGCGGTGTAC
Organism: Coleofasciculus sp. C1-SOL-03; assembly: GCF_040220555.1. NCBI lineage: Bacteria > Bacillati > Cyanobacteriota > Cyanophyceae > Coleofasciculales > Coleofasciculaceae > Coleofasciculus > Coleofasciculus sp. C1-SOL-03. Next base: position 4,291 of record NZ_JAVJUO010000245.1, on the reverse strand, counting down.
CCTCAGATGTTGGAAACATCTTATTTCCATCCATAACACCAGCTTTTAACCAAGCACGTATTTGTCTGCCTATGGTAGGAGACGTATTTAGCTTTGTGAGTAGCTGTTTGTGGTCGATTTTATCGAAACATTTGGCTATATCTGCATCCAGGACCCATTTGGGTTTCCTATTGATAGCAGTGAATATTGCTTCGATAGCATCTTGGCAGGAGCGTCCTGGTCTGAACCCGTAAGAGTTGGATTCAAATCGCGCTTCCCATTCCGGCTCTAATACCGTCTTGACTAGCGCCTGTAATGCGCGGTCTTTCATTGTGGGAATTCCCAAAGGTCGTTTTTCTTCCTTTCCCGGTTTGGGAATCCATATTCTCCGGGTTGGTTTGACCTTTGACCCAAGTTTTAAGTTACCCAGTAGGTTCAAACGTTGCTTTGGGGTCAGACTTTTTTGCCCATCCACACCTGCCGTTTTCTTCCCCTGGTTTTCTTGGGATACCCTACGAACCGCTAGACATTTTGCCGCCCAGGACTTCATCAGGAGTTTTTGGAGTCGTCGGACTGTACGAACATCGCCACGACTACTGGCTCTGTAAATCCGTTTTTGCAGCTTGAACACCATCTTCTCCAGCTTGCGCCAGGGAATTTGGTTCCATTCATACATCGGTTGTTTATCCGTGTTCATGACTTATTTACTGCTACTTACAGCCTTACAATCCAATCAATCGTGAGTCTGTCAGCTTATCCTCTCCCATTACAGGAGGGCGTTTGCTTTTGACTCAATCCCACCATCTCGTTGCATCCGGTTGGCACCTACTCAGGAATCGACCTTTCCTGAGAGCATTACGAGTGGTTATCTCGTTCCTAACATCCATTGGTTGAACCCTTAGAGCGGTACTATCCACCGGGGTTACTTCGGAAGTGCTTGTTAGACGCTCCACGACTCGTCTAACTCCTTCGCCCTTTGCCTTTTGGCTCCAGTCTGTCAGCCCAATTTGACTGGTTCATGGTAACGATGGTTTAATACCTTCGCTAAAGCTGCTCAGTAGATTCTTGCTCGACGGGTTTCCAATTTAGGGCTATCAGATACCGCCTTTATACCCCGCTTCAGGTTTTGATAGCCAGTCTCTACCTGGGGATATTGCTGTCACCACAAGCACCTGTGGGGTAGGACTTTCACCTACATGGATGTTAAGTTGTCAAGGTTCGATTTCAACCAATACGAGAGGCTGATTTACCTTGCTAGGCATACACTCAGGTTATTAGCCATCATTTGTACCTAAACGAGTCGCACCGTGAAAACCCATATCCTGAATAGCTTTCGCCAGTTTGTGATTAGCCATCATCCCAGACACATTGAGGTTTTCTATTCCTATTCGGCTGTGGTTTTGGGCTAAATAAGATGTGAGCTTGTGTAACGTGTCTTTTCTGATGTTGGCTATCCTTCGGTGCAAACGAGCTATTTTGTTCGAAGCTCTCTTCCAGTTAGCCGAACCAATCTGCTTATGACGGTTCAGCCATTGCAGGCGTGAGAGTTTTTTCTCGTACTTTCGGTAGCTTTTAGCACCTTCTACTATAATCCCGGTAGACAAAACAGCCAACGCTTTTATGCCCAGATCGACACCCACTACTGGGTGAAGTTTGGAACGGTTAATTGGCTCATAGTCCATCTTAAAACTGATGAACCATCGGTCAGCCGTCCTGGATATGGTGACAGACTTGGGCTGAAACCGAACGGGTAACCGCTCATAGGTCTTTAACCAACCAATTTTAGGAACTTTAATCTTGAAATGATCAAGTTCAATTGATCCGTCTAAAGTAAAGCTGTCATGCTTTCCCTTGCGCTTGAACCGAGGCGGTTTTTTGTTTTTCTTGAACGCATCTTTCCAAGCTTGGGCTAATTGTCTAAGCGCAAACTGGGGGGCGCATTTGCTCACCTCATAGTACCAAGGGCAGATGGGTTTAACCAGCGCTACCAGCCACTTGTGCAGGTCAATCGCTGTCGGAAACTTGATTTTATCCTCTCTTGTGTCCTGATTGTGGTCGAGTATCAGCTTGGTTAAACCTAGACCCCAATTCCAAGCATGACGGGAAACACCAGCGTGTTTGGCTAATGCCGTTCGCTGCTTGTTGTTGAGTTTTAGCTCGGTTTTAAAGCCTAACAGCATAGTCTATCTATTCAATAACTGTTATACTCACATTATACATGATAATATGAGTAGAACAGGATGCCTAGGAAAAAAATTTATAACGAGCCTAAACGACGATTCACAATGACTTTGACAGAAACGGCAATAAATTGGCTGGAGGAAAAAAGGGTAGAAATGGGGGCTAACAGTTTAAGTGACACAATTGAACGAATGGCACGAAACCAAGAAAAACTCCTCAAAATGTATAGTGATGAGTAGCTTTGAGCAGGAATTTAGTTACAGTTCTCAGCCCCAAAGCAGGAGATTGGGAATTGGGAAATTGGTGATTAGTGACAGGAAAAATCAGGAAAAATTCTCCCCCAGCTTCCCCAGCTCCCCCAGCTCCCCCAGCTTCCCCAGCTTCCCCAGCTCCCCCTGCTCCCCCTGCTCTAAGAGTCCGATTGCTCGATCGCCTGTGCCACCTGCAACGCTTCAATCAGTTGAGCCATAGCATATTCTAAATGAGCGCCAGCATCAACCGCCACCCAACCATCAGTGGTTTGATGACGCCATTCAAAGTGAAGATGGGGACCCGTGGAAAATCCGGTGCTACCAACCAGCCCAATCACATTACCCTGATCCACCGATTCACCCGGTTGCACAAAAACTTCTGACAGGTGAGCATAGCGGCTTTCTTGAGTCCCTTCCTCATGGCGCAAAATCACCGTTAGTCCGTAGCCACCTAAGTAATCAGCCGTAGCCACCTCACCCGGAGCCACCGCCAACACAGGTGTACCCGTTGGCGCCGCGATATCGGTACCGGAATGGAAGCGTTCCGTTCCCGTAATCGGATGTGTCCGCCACCCGAATACTGAGCTAATTGCGGCTGGAATCGTTAAGGGAAAGATAAAGCTGGCATTGCCAACAATCGGACGACCTACGGGTCGGTTAGAGAAATTATAGTACGTCAGACCCGTGGGAGAGGTTTTGGATGATGGCGTTGGGGAGAGAGAAGAGACAGGAGGACGGCGTGTAAACTGTCTTCCCCCAGAATTACGAGATGTGGCAACCCGTTGCACGGAACGGACTGGGCGTCTCACACTCCCATTGACCGCAACTGGCGGTGTCGGGAGCCGAGTTCCGGTGGTTGTTCTTCCCTGGGGTTGAGATTGAGTCCGTCCTGCGTGAGCCGTTCGGGAGGGTGGTGCAACTTGACCCCCACAACTTCCACTGGTCAATCGTCCGTTGTGCGACACAGTTTGACAGCCTGTTGACCGTTCCGTTACCACCACACGAGGTTTATCAGTTCCTCGTGTTGCTCCCAGACTGTAGTTCGTCGGATCAATATAACTATTATTCGGCGCGGCTGGAGTTTGAGTCGCTGTCTGAGCCGGGGAAGGATCAACAATAACTTTTGGGGGTTTGGCTAAGGTAGCAGGAGCCGGAATGGATAAATCCGGCGCGTTCAGTCTCGGTTTTGCTGCTGGGGGCGTCGCGACTCTCGGTGTGGGTGCAGCCGGAGCCGGAGCTGTAGGTTTACTAACAGTGACAGGTGCAGGGGCGGCGGGTTTAGGCACGGGAGCCGGAGGGCGATAAGCAGGTTTCGGTGCAGGGGCTGGGGGCGCCGGAGGGCGATAGGCAGGTTTCGGTGCAGGGGCTGGCGGTGCAACAGTAGCTTGTGGCGCAGCCGGTTTAGGCTGGGCTGGAGGGGCTGGAGGCGGTGGCGTAAATTTAATCGCTGGGGGAGCAGACGGTGCGGCTGGGACTGCACCTGTGTCAATTGGTGCATCCGTTTGAGCAACAACTAAACCACTACTGAGAAAACCCAGTCCTCCCATTACACTAATGCTCTGCTTCAACCAGGGATACCGATAAAATACGCCCGTTGGGGTGGAATTGGCGGCAGTTTCTTTATTCATTTTTGACTCACTCCTCATGGCTCACTCTCAATATTGAGTAAAACTTTTCAGTCAATTTAAGGGAATGTGACATCCTCCTACACCGACATCGAGCGAAGCCGAGATGTACGGTGTAGGCTTCCAACATCGCTGTTAGACATTGCTGCCCTGCGCCACTTATCTAGGACCCATGCCCCCGACAGCCCGACTTGACAGCCAATTTCTTTCCCCCAGAGTCCCTGGGTACTCAATTGTTCATAGCCTCGGTTACAG
>NZ_JAVJUO010000244.1:0-28475 GCF_040220555.1 Coleofasciculus sp. C1-SOL-03 | reverse complement strand
CCCGCCCTCCTCACCGATAAATGAACAGCAAAACCCGCCCTCCTCACCGATAAATGAACAGCAAAACCCGCCCGCCTCACAGATAAAATAACACCAAAACCCGCCCACCTAACCGAAATATAAACACCACAACCCGCCCGCCACACCCATAAATGAACAGCAAAACCCCCCCACCTCACCCATAAATTAACACCCCCAGCAAACTGCCGTAAGTGGAGGGCGACCCGACCCCATTGAGCTGATACAGTTGTTCATTTATGCAAGCGGGTCGCCCCTACCCGAGTATCCAATGTAGTCCCCTAAATAGTTGTCTGTGTCAATCTGTGTCTCTCACTATTCAATGTTGTGGAAAGTGCTATCCCATCTGTGTAATCTGTGTTTTTGTCAAGACTTAGTAATAATTTTTATCGTAAGTTTAACAAAATACATGCGTCCAAGGGGATATTAGCAGTGAGACGAAAACCAGAAATTATACAAAGTTCTACGAATATTCAAGGAGTTTAGCTGGGTCAAAATTATTTTGACTTACAAAATACCCACCATAGAGAGTATACCTTAAAATGGTACAATCCCCTCACAATCGCCGAAACCCCTGAAAACTCGTAGCTTTTTCCCAGAACGAGGTAAAAAACGAGCAATTATGACGTTTTGTTAAGACAGTAACCTTATTGGAAAATTTAAACCGTTCTGGATAGACTAATAGTTTAAGTTATTAGAACTTGACAAGTACAGTATAGCTTCCCGATTAATACAGCAAACCCTAAGTACAACTATCCCTTGCTGTATTGACTCCACTCTTTGACAATAAACGAATAATTTACCCCCATTTTCACATAATAAAGCGCATCAAAGCCTTCATCCCAACGCGGTAAAACCAGCTTTTTATGCGTTGCTAAAATCCCCGGTACAGGAATTACCTGTTTCCCGTGGCGTTGAGCATTCCGTCGCTTACAATCCTCTAGAACCGATTGAAAATAATACCCCACAACCCGAAATCGCTTGTCCTTCGCAGGTACGATATAACGAGTCCTATCTTCTGGAGTCGGATTCGTATTATCTACAACAAACCGCTGTTGAGCATCGAGACAAGCTTGAACCAGAATCTTTTCCCGATGCCGAGTTTTGAGCATATCCAAGTTAATCCGGATATGAGTATTATAAAAGCGATCGCGGCAAAATGACGATTTTCCCGATGCCTGAATTCCCATTAAGATAACCGCTTCCATAGTGGTTTTGCTTTATTGCTGCGACAACTCCATAACCCTTAAATTGAAGGGGACTGAAATTTTGGCTGGTGGGCAATGCCCACCCTACGGTAGATCAAGAATTTTGGTGATATAAAAATGCTTACTGAGCGTGCCATTGTCCTGAAATTAGGATGAGAGTGATTGCGGCGAATGATTACGGTATTGATGATAGCGTCGGTAAATCTCAAGATTTAACAAACAAGCCATCAACCAGGTTAATCCCGCCGCTTGTCCGGCTACAATATCTGTGAACCAATGAACACCCAGATAAACCCGACTGAATCCAATCAGGACAATCAAGCCAATAATTAGGCTGACAATCCACCACCGCCAACGGCGAAAGTGGCGGGCTAGTAAATAGCCAATAAAACCATAGATTACCAGTGATAACATGGCATGACCACTGGGAAAACTGGAGGTATTGGGTTCACCTGTGGTAATTTGCCAGAGTTGGGGACGTTGACGATTAAATAACTGTTTAATTAACAGGTTTAATCCCGTTCCACCAATAGCCGTAATCGCTAACGCGGTAAAATAAACGCGCTGTTGTCGCCCCCAAAATATTGCCCCTAAAATTAAGCAAATTAGAGTAACAACCACGGTTCCACCGATAATCGAAGCACCCCGCATCACCCAATCTAGCAGCGGCGAATGGAGTTGTTCTACCAGCAACATGAGCGTTTTGTCAATTGCCTGGGTTTGATCTTCTAACACCTCGTCCGCTATTTCTAGAAAAATCCAAAGCCCCGCAACTGTGAGGATTACCCCGGCAATCGGGATAATAGCCAGCTTCCAGAATAGAGGTTTATTTGCTTGCGATCGCCAAATCTGGATGATAGATGCAATAATTTGGCTTAATTTTTCCTTGAACACCGTTCATTTCCTATCTTATCAAGAAGTTATATTAACCATTCCATTAGAGTATCACCAATAACTGCTCAATCAAACCTGCTTTTCCTAAAATAAGTAATAGTGTAGGGGCAGGTTTAGCCATTTAATTAGGATATCACCAATAACTGCTCAACAAAACCTGCCTTTTCCCAAGACATCATCTCTCAACCCAAGTGGTATTAGTGGATGTCAAAGAGAATTTAAGCGTAACCGAATCAGCATGTCATTCAACGCCTCTTTTGCCGAGGGTGCAGCGGGGAGTTCACTCGACTGACTGGCTTGTTCTAATTCCTCATACAGCCGTTCGTATTCTCCCCGATAAAAGGCTAAATCTCCCTCTTCTATCGGAGATTTTTCCGCACTGGTTAATTTCTGGGTAATTAAATCGGAAATATAGGATAACCTAAATTCTTGATTCAAGTTGAGCAAATTGGCTTCCACTTCACCAGTTTTCATTAAATGAATACCCGTGAGTAAAACCCGATAGACATACAGCAAGGGCTTAATGCGACGCGGACATTCTTTGCCAAACAGTCGCCACTGAGTTCGGGCAAACCCCAAGTAGTGATGGCTGTGGTGGCGAGTGATGCACCCTTTGGCGATCGCTTTTAATTCGTCATGTTCTGGTGTTGTATGAACAATGAGGGGAGAGTACAATTGCTCTAATACATATCCATTCTTTTTTAGCAGCAGCGAAAAGAATTTTTTGATATCGTGACTAACGAGATCCAGTTCCAAGCCATCTCGAATTTGCGACACTTCAATCGTCTCACCTCCGGTTTCTAGTCCGACGACGTCTGGTATCGGTAAAATATGACTACCGCGCAAATCGTAATCCGAATCGGGTGAGGGAAACCCGTACAAATGCGCCCCGCTAATGGTGACAAATAATAGCGGATACGGCTGTTCGATAAGAGCGTCAAGTAAAGCGTTTTTCATGCCTAATCTTTATTACTATTGAAGCTTTCATTCAAATTGATATATCCTGAGTCAATGTTACCTCTCGCTTCAACAGGTCAATTATGCTAACTTGATTTTGGTTGTCCTTTCGGTAGATGACAATAAGTTGCTGTGCGTTTTTCAGGGTAAGACCGAGAATGATCTGAATTCCTGGAATCAATTCTGTATAATTTTTACCACTCACATCAGACATCGCCAGATTGGTAATATCCTTAGGGGAGAGTTGTTTATCACTGTTAGTATATTGGTTGACAACTAAATACAACAACCATCTAATTGTCTGAGACTTTTCGTCACATCTGAGTTCCGGTTTTACTCCATACGGTGCGTTCTCAACTACACCCGTTTCAGTCAATTGAGTTGTTTGCTTAATTAAGTAGTCGTTGGTTGGTAATAGCTTAGTAAATGTAACTGTTTCTTTGTTAAAAAAAATGTAATTATGCGTATTGCTTTGATACCCTATTTTAGAAAATCCACTTTGTTTTTGAGGTTCACTTTGAAGCGGAGCCATCATAAATGAAGTTCCGGATAGGGATTTAAATTTACTTAAGATTAGCTCGGACTTGGGATTTTGTGACATAGGGTTGGAGGGATATAATTTTGACAAAAAACCGAATTTCCAAAAAGACAACAAGCAACAGCTTATCGAGAATAATCCTATCATCAATTTTTTTTACTCCTTATCGTGTTGAGTATAACCTGTACGGCAATTTAGCATTATTTGTCTGGTTATTCTGTAAAATCTTACTATACCGACACTGAATCGACTAAAAAACGCTTTTGTTGATAAGTTTGCTGACAGGGAAATGGCTGTTCAATAAACCAGTGTTTACAGCCATCTGGCGACAGAGACGAAACTTGACTTCCGGCACTTTCAAACGCGCCGTGCATACAAATGTTTCCCTTATGTTCTCGTAAAATTGATGGCGCTGTCTGAATCGAAAATTTGCCTTCATTTAATCGACACAACTGTCTGACTCGCCCTTCTCTGGAATCAATGGATAGGGGTTCTGAATATCCTCCTTCCGCAAAGATGCTGGCAAAATCAAAATCTTCCTCTCCTGTACACCATCCTCGATTCACCGCATAATTAATTATCTCTGGATGGCGCAAATCACCTGAATTGCGAATACTGAGATTATTAGAAATTGAGCGGGTTCCTTGCTGTACTCGTTCAGCTACCCAATACTCGCCAGCGGTTTCTAATACCCAGGCGTCTTGGGCATCTGCCAGAATAAATGAATTATGATAATTCATGGCAAAGTTTTCGGCACAATTGCCGCCTTGTCCATATTCGTTGAGCAAGGAGGTGATGATATGAAGTGCGTCTAATGCTGTTTTGCCGCGTTCTAAGCCTAAGCGGACTAAATCCATGCCTAGCAACCCTTTGGTTTTATCGGGTTCAACTGTCCAAACGGCTTCGTTGCCAATTACAACGCCACATTCATTTGCCCCCATTTCTGCGCCCCACATCCATCGGGGTTTGGAGAGGATTACGGCTAGGGTTTTCTTGACTTGGGGAATTGAGAGATAGGTGCATTGAACTGTTGTGTTTGAGTTGTAGTTTTTGGCGGGAATAGCTACAACATCTTGGATTTCACCCTGGGGGCGATCGCTATTTTTGCCGAAGATAATATCGCCGTTGAGTGTTGAGTTGGGTAAGGCGACAAATGTATCACACATGAGGTTTATTTGTGATGGGATTTTCTAAATAGGTTAGTGGTGTAGAGACGTAGCATGCTACGTCTCTACAAGGTTATGATGTGTGGCAAATATTTTGATATTTTATTCATTAGAGGAAGGGTGGCAAAGGTTTAGGGCGCTAAAGCGCAACTACAAGCGCAACGACGAGCGACTTTGCCTTGCTTTGATTAAGAAGGTGTTGGTTTTTTCATAGTCTGGGCGTTCGGGTAATGCGGTTTTTCTCAAGGCTTGATCAAATTGATGATGTAATGCTAACCGCCAAGCGTTTACTTCGTCCCACGCCATGTCTCCCTGGCGAATCGCTAGCAGTTGCTGTCGATAGTCCTCGACTTTAACTGGAACAAAGCCGTCTTTGAGAATTGTAATCCCTGATAATAACAAGCGGATCAGATGCATGGCGTGTTTTAAGCGAATCTTTCCTTTGGTACGGAGATCTTGCTCCATTTTTTTGAATTGGGACATGACATAACCGTTGTAGGTTTGATAGACTAATTTCGAGAGAAACATTTCTCGCTGATCTAGCAGGTCTTTGGCGATGGGGGTGGCTGTCTCGACTAAGGGTGTATATAAGCATTCTAAAACATTGGGGTTGGCTTTCAGTGCCAAGATTAAAAACTTTTGGAGTTCCCAATAACATTCTTGGTTTTCCTTGTTTTCTAATTGTTCGGGAATACCGTAAAGTGACCAGTGAATCTCAGCAGGCGGTAAGTAAATCCCCCGACGGTCAATATCTGAGGTTTCCTGATCTAAACCAAATGCCCTAGACCCGACAATACAGCGATAGATGACATAGTCGTATAAATTGTAATCACTCAGGCTATCGGCGGCTTGCTGTAATCCTTCGTTCTGAAAATGCTTGCGGATACTAAAGTCTTGTCGATTTAGGGTGATTTCAACGTTGTTCGGTAAACGGATGCGATACGCATGGGAATTATCGGTGGGTGATTTGACGATAACACCAACCGCACCGCGTACACATAAGGGTTCATTGGCAGAATTTTTCACCTCGACACGACTGACAATTTGTGTGCCGACGGGCAGGATTAAGTTAGGATTCATTCTGTGAATGGGGAATGCGATCGCCAGAAACCGATCATTGGTAATCTAATTGTATTACAAGTGTAACTATAAGACGACACACCGATCTCAACCCTAATCGACACAGCGATCGCGGACTGTCCTAAACTAATACCAAACACCGATCACAAATCAGGGTATGGGGCAGAAACGGGCAATAGTATGCGGATATTATGGCAAGGGCAATGGGGGTGATGAGGCGTTGCTGGCGTCGTTGCTACAAATGCTGCCTAAATCGATAACACCACTGGTGCTTTCGGGTAATCCGAACCAGACATATAAACGCTATGGGGTAGAAACCTGCGATCGCACCTCAGCGTTTCGTGTCCTAGACGCCTTTAGCCAAGCCGATAGTTTTATCTGGGGAGGCGGGAGTTTAATCCAAGACGCCACCAGTGCCATGAGTCCAGTGTACTACAGTGGTTTAATGGGATTCGCCCAACAGCAGGGCTTAAACACTATTGCTTGGGCGCAGGGAATTGGTCCGTTGCAGCACCCTCTGACGCGCTGGATGGCACGGCAATGTTTTCAGGGATGTACAGGCGTCAGTGTCCGCGATCGCACCTCAGCCGCCCTCCTCGCCGATTGGCAGGTGTCGTTTCAGGTTGCTCCTGATCCAGTCTGGGCATTAGACTCAACCCCAGTCCCCGGATTGTGGGATTTACCTGCACCGAGAGTTGCTGTCACTTTGCGATCGCACCCCAATCTCACCCAAGAGCGTCTCGCCAATCTCACCCAAGCTCTGATAGACTTTCAGGGGGCAACTAAAACCTGTATACTACTGGTGCCATTCCAGGCATCTCAAGATCTGAGCATCGCCCAATCCATTGCCTCCCAGCTTCCGGATACCCATCAGATTTTCCACCTCGATGACCCCAAACAATTAAAAGGATTGTTTCGCGGGGTAGAAATGGCAATTGGGATGCGCTACCACAGTCTGATTATGGCAGCCGCCCAAGACTGTCGCTGTTTTGCCTTAAGCTATGACCCCAAGGTTGACTCCCTGATGGCAGAACTCGATTTGCCGGGATGGAGATTAACCGACATACCCGATGACCCAAACGCGATCGCGCATACCTGGATCGATTACTATGCCAATGGTAATCCTCTTCGCCGCGATCAAATCCAATCCTTAGTCGATCGGGCGTTGATGCATCAAGATTTATTGGTAGACATCCTTGTCAAGGCGTCATAAAAAAAAGCAGAAGGCAGAAGGCAGAAGGCAGAAGGCAGAAGGCAAAAGGCAGAAGGCAAAGGGGATTTATGCCGATGCTCTTGCATACTCTTCTGAGGCGGTTGTTAAATTCTCCTAGCACAATTTGTAATCTGGCGAGTTTTATGTCTTACTTTGGAAAGGAGTCAAAAACGAGAAAATCTTAACTCACCTTGGCTCTGAGCCATCCCCCAACTTAAAACCTAAAATACTGGTTTATATCAATAACAACTTAAAATTCATAATCCATAGTTCATAATTTGGTTGATTTGTGACCCTCTGGATAAAAAGCCATGAGTGATTCTGACACCCCCAATAAAGAGCCTCTGCCGGAGTCCAGTGAATGGACTGATGAGAGTGCTGAACATACCCCCGATGAGCCAGAGAATCCTGAATCTCAGACGCTGCTGAACCTCTTTCAGATAGCTGACATGAATGAGGATGAACCCCAGCCGGATGTGGAAATCGACCAAACCGTCGAGTCAGACTCCACGCTTAACGTTGAGGCAGAACCTAGCGATCCTGAATCACTCCCCACCCTGGCAGAATCTCGCAACAAAGACGCCGATTGGTTTGCCCTTGCTCAAAAAATGCGCCAGCGCAATCGCCGCTTGCTGGAACAAATTGCCCAACTTCAAAACGCCCTGAGTGAAAAACAGGACGCCTTAAACGCCGAAATGGTGCGATCGCAAGAGCAGGATCATCTGATTGTCCGCCAAGGCGAGGAACTCAATACCCTACAAGACCAATTAACTCGTTTGTTCCATACCCTAGAATCCTCCCATCAAGCCGCCCAACGTCAGCAAATTCTGATTGAAACCTTATCCGAGCAATTACAAAGCTCACAAGAACGAGTCGCCCAACTCGAACGGGAATGCGCCCTCACCCAGCAACGGAATAACGAACAATCCCATCAATTGCTGCAATCTGCCAATACCTGTCGAGAACTGAAAACCCGCTTACACCGACAACAACAACAAACCTTACAATTCAAAGTCGCCCTGGAAAAATGCCTGGAAATGCCGAATCGTCAGGTAAGCGAACCCCAACCCACTCGTCCTAAACGGGATGTAGGTGGTGTTGTCCCCAAAGCCCAACCCATCCAACCGTGGTCCGCTCAACAGGATTTCCTCGCCGACGAATCCTCAACGGATACCGATCCCCTCTGGAATCGTCCCCTCCAGCTTGATTCATTATTGACAACCTCTGGTTCAGATACCGAAGACTTGAGTGAACCCACAGAGTCTCAGTCATCGACAACGCCAATCGACTCAACCGTCACTTCGATTCCCGACAGTACGGCGGCGGAGTTAGAAGCCGAGCGACAACTTTTAGCGGAAATGAACTCCCTGGCGCAAGCTTCAGGCTTATCAGAAGTGACATCCGATTTAACTCAGGAGCCAAACCCGTGGATGCTAGAAGCCGGAACGGACACCGAAACGGTTGATGAATCCGGACTCTCCTCAGCAGAGACTGAGGCGACTGAAGATGAATGGGATGAAGAGAATGAGGTGACTCTCCCTCAACCCAATTGGCCCTCACCCGTCGTTTATCCCCTACGACGCCCGAAAAAAATTAAGTCATTGTCATCAATTGAGTTACCGAGTTTTCCCCGGTATCGCCCTGTCTAGTTGACGCTCCCATCGCTAAAAGCGAGGGATTCTTGAGCTAATCACTGCCCTTTTGGTTGCCCGACTAAGGTCTTACACGATTATGAAAGTTTAGCTCGATCAGAAAGGGAACCGACGACTGTCCGTGTTTCGTCTCGGTTCCCTCGCTGGTTCGCTCCTCACACATTCAGAATCATACCGGAAGAATGTAGAGGTTGTCACGTCTTGTAAGAAAAGTTATTTTTCTATGCCCCTAAGATAAAGAAAACCTTACCTTTGAGCCATGCCCAAGTGCCGAATGCTATAATTAAAGATTAATCATATTTTTATCTCCCTCATCTTCCCCATCTTGATGAATCAGCACCTACAAAGCTCTAGGGGCAGATACACCCAATTTTTCCAGGAGCGATCGCAACACCACCTGGGTAACCCCGATTAACCCCAATCTCGCCTGAGCCAAGGGCAAGTCATGAATCTTCACCTCTCCCCAAATTCGGCAGGATTTGTAAAATTGCTCATAAGCCTCACTGACAGCCAATCCTTGTTTAACCCAACGCTGACAATCGGAAGCACTCATCACATCTAACAGATCGAAAAGCTGAACAATCAAATCCCATTCAGCAGGATGGGTTAAGCGTAGGCGTACCAACTCCCTCTCGGAGTCTCCTGTATCCTGGAGCCAAGGAATTGGATTTGGGTAAATGATCGTAATTGGGGATTGGTGAGTGGTGACTGAAAACAATTCCTCCAAGTCTTCCCCATCTCCCCCATCTCCTGTATCGGTGATCTCAATCAATCCCTGTTCGTCAGCCAAGTGTAAAAGCGAACAGCAACGAGCATGAACATATTGAATCGGAAAAAGCTGATCAGAATCCGGCTGATTGTGTTGAGAGTTTTCTCGGTTTCCTCTTCCTTCTTTTGGGTGAAATTTCTCGTTTAAGTCATTTGGGGACACTGATGGAAAATAGCGTATTTTAAAGCATTCTTGTAAGTAAGTAGCCAAAGCGCGATCGCTGAGTCCCAAAAGAATCCAGCCCGGAGGCGACACTTCCACTGTAAAATTGATACCAATGGCGTCAGTAAACTCTTGAGAAAGCGTTAGCAAGGCGTCGGTAAGCTGATGGGCGATATCCAAGGGAGTCTGTTGCCAAGCCGAAGATAACTTAAGTGCGATCGCTGACCGATAACATACATAATTAGAAGTAGAGACACGGTGTAAAGGTACAGTCTTCGGTGTCAACTGAGCCGCCCTTGGTAAGGTGTTGATTCTGTCAATTGCCTGCCAAAGCTGTCGTTGCAACTGAGATTTGATCCTCGCACCGTTACTCAACAATTTTACCGTAAAAACTCGGTAGTTAGATGTATTTTTAGCTACTTTAAACTCCATGTACACTGAGAGACAAATGGGATCTCCATCCTAATCGATCTATGAATTTCCAACCCCCCACATCAGACCCATCCAGACCATTCTTAACCTGGCAACGGATTCTGGATTGGGCGCAGGAACACTACCGCGATCGAACGTTTAACAAAGATGAGCGAATTCCTACTCGTTCAGGGTTGCTGTATCTCGTGCAGCGAGGCACAGTACGCCTAACGGGTACCACTCAACTGAGTTCCCATGACTCAACAGACGGATCATTATCCCCAATTTTAGAAGAAGCCTTTTTAGGATTTGTCGGTACCGGTCAGCCCTTTGAAATTGTCGCCCAATCGCCCTTTACTCTGTCCGCCTACTCCCATATCGACCAAACCTCAGTTCTCTGGATGTATTGGCATGAGCTAGACAATTGGCCCCACTTCCGGCGTGAGATTTTTAATGCGTTCCGCTATCAACATCAGCGTAAACTCCTATGGTTAAGCACATTAGGACAACGCAAAACTATTGATCGCCTGTTCGGATTACTCACTCTAATCATTGAAGAATTTGGCGAACCGACACCCGATGGCTACTGTTTGCCATTTCCTTTAACTCACGGGCAAATTGGTAGTGCGATTGGTGCAACTCGTGTCACTGTAACTCGCTTAATGGGAAAATTACGTAAGAAGGGATTGATTACTACCTACGGGGATAATTTAATTTGCTTACCCATGCAATCTTATGATTTTGATTCCGATGGTTCAAAATCCAGCTAATCAGTTCTTTGTTATCGTATTAATCGTATAAAAACGAGAGAGTTGAGTATATAGCGATGGTCATAGCCACGAATGTAACTGATAATTTTTCTCTAGACGACTTTATAGCTAATCCTCCGGATCATAGAGAGTGGGTGGATGGGCAATTAATTGAGACAACGGGAATGACAATCAAACATAGTCGCATCCAATCGAGATTAGATGGCTACTGGAGAAATTATATCAGCGAGTCAGGACAAGGCGGTGAACCTCTTGTCGAACTTCCTTGTCGAACATTGCGCCAGGGGCGTCGTCCAGATGTATCTTATTTGACATCCCAGTTGCTCGATCAGTATGGCAATGTAGCTGTATTACCCCAAAGCCCCCCTCTGATTGCCGAAATTGCCTCACCGACAGATACAGCCGAGGACTTATTTGCCAAAGCGACGGAGTATTTAGAGTCAGGGTGTGAAGAAGTGTGGTTAGTATTTCCGGAGACTCGTTGGATTTTAGTGATCACTCAGAATCAGACATTAGCATTTCGTTCCGGTGATGTGGTGAGTACGCAGGTTGTTCTAACCGGGTTTAGCATCGCCGTCGATGAGTTGTTAGCCTAAAGTTCGTAGTTGCGCTCGTAGTTGCGCTTTAGCGCCATAAACGCCGATATCCCTTACTACTGGCGTGACACAGCTAAAATGATGGAATCGATTTTACCATTGAACGCGCACAACCTGCGTCCCTACGGTTTCCGGGCTAATGGTTAATTCATCAAATAAGGTATGCCACGTCACTACAAGCTTGAATAAGATCATTATGTAGTGATTGACGACAAATTTTATACATTCCTGCAAACCTAAACCTGAGAACCAGTCAATGAAAATAAGTAAAATAATTATCAAGGGCTTTCAACAGTTTAATAATTTTCAGTTGGATTTGGTAAACCCCAAGACAGGTAAACCACTCGATAAAATATGCTTTATTGGTACGAATGGAACGGGAAAAACAACGATTCTGGATAAAATAATCAACTCATTAAATAAGTTGCATGGTCATGAAAATCCGCCACAGCCACTGAAAAACATGCCATTCTTCGCTGTAAAATTTTATGCCTCGTCTGGAGATTTTTTTGCTTGCCATCCTCCCTATAGCGGTTCTGGTTGGTATGGTGCTCCAATAGTCTACTATAATGCTGATGTCGAACAGACTGACGAATGGCATCGGTTTGTCACTGTCCAACTCATATATTCAAGTTAGGGCATATTAAAACATTGTACTTCCAACGTCAGATAGAACGAGGTTTTCTATTGGTTGATGAACCCGAAAATAGTTTATATCCGGATCTGCTTTATGACCTAATTGAGCAATATCTCTCAATTATCCAAAACACACAGTTCTTTGTCGCTACCCATAATCCAATTATCGCAGCTCAGAAACCCCTTTTTTGTCCCTGGCGACTAGAAGTCGCAGCTACACAAACAAAGTCCGCCTGCGCGGACTAGCTTATAAAGGGGGTGGCTAACCTGGATTTGGTATCACGGGTTAGTCGCCGCGATCGCACTTTGTCCTTGAGGTGAACCGACATAACCCAGAAAAGCTTGCACCTGCGGCGTTGTAGGTTCTTTGTAGACGTAGTAAAGTTCTCGTTGATAGGGATAATTCGCCGCTTGGGGGGTTAACCCATCGACAGATACAATTCGCACCGTTTGTTGATCCGCAACCTGGGCGTAGGTAGCATAACTAATTCCATTGGTTCCCAATTCTCGCAAAATGGGAGTGGTTGCATCTCGCTGCATTGTGACAATGTTAGGCGTTGTACCAAATTGCCCACCGTTGAGTACCAGTTCTTGAAACGCTTGACGAGTACCACTAACCGGGGGGCGATTAATTACGCGAATCGGTGCTGAATCACCCCCGACTTGTGACCAATTGGTAATCTGTCCTTGAAAAATTTGCTGAACTTGCGTTTGAGTTAAGCCTCGCTGAAAAGGATTTTCCTCACCCACCACGATCGCGATCGCATCTTTCGCTACTGGTACAGCAACTAAGCCTTGGGACTGTTCTTGGGAGGTTAGAGGGCGAGAAATCGCCGCAATATCTACACTTCCGGTTAACAGCGCCAGAATCCCCTTATCTGAACCCCCAGCTTGGGTTTCCACCGTTGTACCTTGAAACTGCTGTTCAAACGCTTGTTTCAAGGCTTGATTAATTTGCACCATACTCGTCGAACCTGCAATCCGGACAACTGTACCACTGGGGACAGTTTGAGGCGGTGGAAAAGTCGTGTTAGGATTCGCGGCTGGCGTTCCTGAATAAGCAGATTGAGTGGGTGGAGATGGATTTTGAGTCGAGTTATTCTCACCTCCCATCAATCCTCCTAAATTCATCCCCGATTGACGAGTAAACCACCAAAAACCACCCGCTAATATAACAACTGTAATGACCAGCGCAGCAATAAGTGTTCCTGTTTCATTCTTCTGTGACATAATTAATATATAGATTTTGGACTATACCCTTAACCAAACCAGCCGTTAATCACCCATCATAATCGTTTCTGGTTCTTTCATAATCCTCCAAAAATCCCTACTCAACACCCACATATCTCTGCGTTCCTCTGCGTATTCCTCTGCGTTCCTCTGCGTTAAAAAATATAATTCCGATACCAATAGATTAAACATCATTTGTCAAAAATAAAATAGACTTAGACCCATTCCCATCCCTCGACACAACTCAGCGCAACCGGACAAATCCCGCGTCGCCAATTAACTCCTGACCCTGATTTGTAAGTAACAATCGCGCATACGCTTCTCCAGCTTGTTCATCAACTTGACCATTTTGTTTAACAATCACAAATAATCGACGAGTAATCGGATAACTTCCCGATTGAAACGCCTGCTTATTAAGCTGATTGCGCTGTCCGGGACATTGGGAAAGCGGCACAAAAGGTTCTTGGTAAGGAGAAACCAGTTCATCAGGCTTACGTCCAATCGGTAAAGATTTTATTGTACATTGAGGCACAACTTCAGGTGCAGAGGCGTAATAAATGCCGCCAGGATTATCCGCTAACGCTCTCAGGGCTTGAGTCGTGGTCGGGATAAACTCAACCGTCGTCCCAAACTCTTCTCCCTCTAAAATATTGTCCACAAAAAACTCAATTGTACCGCCTTCTTCTGGGCGTCTGGAATAAGGGATAATCGGTAAATCAGCACCCCCGACTTGATTCCAGTTGGTAATCTTACCCGTATAAATATCTTTTAGCTGACTAATCGTCAAACCCGGAATTTGCAGGTCAGGATTAACCGCAACGGCGATACCATCAATAGCGACAGGAATTTCTTTGAGAGTAAAGCCGCGTTGCTGGGCTTGGTCATATTCATCTTGTTTGAGTGGGCGCGAGGATTGGGAAAACGCCAATTGGTTATTTAACAGCATCTTAATCCCTGTACCCGAACCCGGTGCGCCTGTTGTCGGATTAGTGTAACGCAATCGGAATTGAGGCCACACGGTTTGAATGGCGGGGTCTACAACTTCACGGATGGGTGCCCAAGTGGTGCTACCTCCATAGCTGAAGAGTCCTTCGGGTACACCTTGCACTTGGGCAAAGGTTTTAGCCTGTGGGGATGATTCGGGTGATTGACGATTGACCTGGCGGTTTGTGTTGATTAAGTCAGACTCACGGCTAAACCACCAAACTCCGCCCCCGACTAAACCGAGGGTAATCAGCAAGGCTAACACTAATACAGTCGTTTCGTTTTTCTGAGACATGCGATCGTGAGTTCAAGTCGCCAAATCACCAATTACCTCTAGCTTACCTGGCAATCGTCAAGTTTTTTCCCATCTCCCTTGTCTCCCTTATCCCTCTAGCTTTCCTAGAGTGACAACAGAGCGCCAGAGTCAGTCTAAATGATTCGTGAACAAAAATGGGACTGAAACCCTTGTCTAGCAAGGTTTGTTAGTTCACAACTGATTTAGACGCCGGATAGCTTTACAAAAACTTTAAACAAATAGAGTATTTACATCGAATTTCTTTATGAAAACTTTACACAAAAGGTCTAAAAGCGAGGTTATGCTGTTATGCAAGTTGAAAAACTTTACAGGTCTTTACAAAAAAGGGGATAATTATGTATCAAAAGATAAAGCTTGCGATCGCGGCGGCTGGTACCTTGTTGGGTGTAGCGACACTCCACGCCAACCCCGCCCAAGCTGCTATTGTTAACTTTTCCGAATTTAGTGAAGGTCAAATAGTTACGGATGAAACGACAGATCAAGGTGTTACCTTCAGCGTATCTCCTGAGGGTAATAGTAGCAGGGAGCTGATGATCTTCGACAGCACATGCGATGGTGGTCCAGCCAGTAACTGCACAGGTGGTGACGACGACTTGTTCTTTGAAAACCAATTCGGCAATGTTCTAATTATCAGTGAAGATAACGATTCGACTGACCCAGACGATTCAGTAGATGGTGGTTTAATAACATTTCACTTTCCCCAGGCTATCTTTCTTAAGAGTATTGCCTATCTAGATGGTGATGAGAACACGCCAGCTACATTCACAACATTTAACGGTAATACTCAAGTAGACTCGTTGAGTGATGTGGGCGCTGGAGATAACCAGTTTATTACAGTGGACGGTTTTAGTAATACCAAAGTAACCCGTCTTGAAGTTGATCTCCCTGGTAGTGGTGCTATCGATGATGTTACCTACGCTGTTCCTGAACCCCTGACTATCTTAGGTTCCAGTATGGCGCTAGGATTTGGGGCTTTGTTTAAGAAACAACAATCGAAAAAGCAAAAGAAAAATTAGCTCAAAAGCCAATATAACCAACTAGCCATCTGGATGTTTGATCTGTGGCTTGATCAAGGAGGAGTAAGCCTACCCTCCTTTTTGATTGGAAATAAATATGGACAATGATTCCCTACCAGTAGGGGTTTGATACCAGTAGGGGTTTGATAACCAAACCCCTACTCTCGGTGGGGTCAAATTTTTCCACTTGGCTGGGTTGGTGGAGACGGAAACGTTTTGAGTTGTCAGGTAAGTGGGGGTTGACACCCTCTCACCCGTCTAAATGATTCGTAAAAAAAATGGGAATGAAACCATTGTCTAGCAAGGTAAGTTATTTCACAACTGATTTATACGCCTTATAGCTTTACAAAAACTTTAAACAAATAGAGTATTTACACTGAATTTCTTTACAAAAACTTTAAACAAATGGTCTGAAACCCAGGTTATCCTTTTATTGAAGAAAAAAAACGTTACACACTCTACAACTATAGGTATGATCATGTATCAAAACATAAAGCTGGCGATCGCGGCGGCTGGTACCCTGTTAGGTTTCGCCACACTCCTACCTGGTAGTGGTGCTATCGATGATGTTAACTATGCCGTCCCCGAACCTCTCACCATTTTGGGTTCCGGTATGGCGCTAGGATTTGGGGCTTTGTTTAAGAAACAGCAATCGAAAAAACAAAAGAAAAATTAGTTGAAAAGCCAATATAGTCAACTCGCCATCTGGTTTTGGAGTCAGTCAAATATAAATTGAGGTAGGTTGGGTCGAGGTACGAGACCCAACAAACGCTAGCTGGAACCTGTTGGGTTTCACTTCGTTCAACCCAACCTACCAAAGTCATACCAAATCCGGGGAACGCTACCCCCGTTATAACCCAGTCCGCGCAGGCGGACGCAAGTTTGTGTAGCAGCGATTTCAATCGCCGTGGCTTTGTTTGTGTAGCAGCGATTTTAATCGCCATGGCGGGGGTTATTAAACAATGAACAATCAATAGCGAATACGGGGGTCAATTAAGGCATTGATAATATCAATCGCAATACTCGCTATCACCACAATCGCCCCAAAAAACACCATAATTCCCTGCACTGTCGGGTAATCTCGTAACTGAATCGCTTCATATAATCGATTGGCTAATCCGGGCCAAGAAAAGGTCACTTCTGTTAACACCGCACCCCCTAGCAACGATGCAAACGTAAGTCCCATTACCGTAATCACCGGAATCAACGCATTTTTTAACGCATGATGCAGCAGAATCGTCCGTTCCTGAATCCCTCTAGCGCGTGCGGCTTCCACATAATCAGACTTCAGCGTTTGCTTGAGATTCACCCGGACAATACGCTCAAAAATTCCACTTAGGAGAATTCCTAAGGTTAACGAAGGTAGCGTTAAATAATATAACGCGGTTAAAAATTGGTTGAAATTACCGTTCAACAGACTATCAACCGTATACAGTCCAGTGAATCCTGTGGGCGGAGTTACTGATGCCGGAAATCGTCCACCCAGGGGAAACCATCCTAACTGTACGGCAAAGATTAATTGTACAATCATTCCTGCCCAAAATATCGGTAAGGCATAGGTAATAATCCCGAATAGTCGTCCCCCTAAATCAAAAACAGTACCCGGACGAGAGGCGGAAAAAATACCCACACTAATTCCTACCGTTATGGCGACAATCATACTACATACCGCTACTTCTGCCGTCGCGGGAAAATATTGCTGAATCACTTGCCAAACCTCTCGTCCTTGGTCACTAATTGAACTGCCTAAATCCAGGCGGAGTAAACTGGATAAATAATTCACATACTGTACGGGTAGCGGTTGATTTAATCCCAACCGTTCCCGAAATTCGGCTTTTACACTTTCAGGCGCACGATTACCAATGACCGCATCAATGGGATCTCCTGGCGTAGCGCGGAGGAGTAAAAATACGATAGTAACAATCGTCCACATCATTAACGGTGCCAGAAGCAACCGGGCGATGACATAGTAGAGTAAAGCACGAGAACGAGACATCCGAATTCAAATTATGGCGAGTAGGATTAATACAGGTTTATCGTTGGGTGCATGTTAAACCCAACATCCACAACCTGTAGGGGCGCAAAGCTTTGCGCCCATAAAATTGACAAATCTAATCCACAATTGTAGTTGTGTTACACAGTAGGGGTCTTCCGTACTTAGTGTGCTAAACTAACGGAACAGGTATCCAAAAAATAAAGGGGGATTTCTTAAGCGGATTTGATATCAACGTTCAATACGCTCAAGTTCTTCACGCACAACTTTGCGTAAGGTGTCCTCCAAAGATTGGCGGTTTTGCTGAATATGCTGGCGTAAGGCTTCATTAATCAAGGTTTGGTAGTTTCCTCCACCTGCATTATGAACTTGCTCACGAAACCACGCGAGAATTTCATTATCTAGCCGGATTGTGATGCGGGTTTTGCCTAATGATGTTGGGTCAATCGCACCCCGTTTTCCTTGACTAAAGTCATATTCTGCATCCATGACGATTATCCCTCCTCATACTGCTGTCGTTCTTGCCGAGTTGCTTTTCGGGCAGAAATAATCCGAATCTGATCATCCCGCAGCGTGTAGACAACTACCAATATTCTGCCAAAAGCATCCATCCCAATTGTGACGAATCGTTCTTCATCAAACCGCTCGTCTAGAATGGAAATTGCCAGAGCATCCGAGAAAACAGATACTGCATCAGCAAAGTCGATGCCATGTTTACGAAGATTGGCTGTTGCCTTGTCCCGATTCCACTGGTAAACCATCTCAATTATAATATGCACATCTGTACATAACCGTCTGAACCAGTTTATCCGGTCGAAATCACGGCGCTAAGATGACAGGCTTAAGCGCTTTTATCAACTTGCCAAAACGAGACACCAATAATTGGGTTAATTTCCACGTTCTGCAAGCTGTCTTGAGCAAAGGCAAATTCTTTTTTCTGCAATAAGGGAACCAGGGGAACATCTTGAGCAATTAGATCTTGAATTTGCCCAAAGAGTTCTTGTCGCGCCTGGGGATCTTGTTCCTTTCGTTGAGCCTCAATGAGTTGGTTCATTTTCTCACTGTAATAGAAGAAACCTTGACTTTGACTCGCTCCTTCCTGACATCCGGTTTCTGCTGATCCTTTCGTACAACTGAAAAAGGGACTGATGTAATTATCTGCATCGCCAAAATCCGGAAACCAAGCCACTAAATAGCTGGGATAAATGCCTTTGGGGATATTGGCAAAGAGGGTAGTGGATTCAACGGGTTGCGGTTGAACTTGCATCAAACCCTCCATTTTTTGCTCGGCATATTCTTTGAGAAGCGTAACAATTTGTTGGCGCTGCGGGCTATCTGAACTATACCAAATTTCCAATACAAACGGATTTTCAGCAGAAAACCCTGCCTCGGTTAAACGTTCTTTTGCCTTTTCCACATTACCATCCCCATACGGTTGCTTAAATACGGGTTGACTGGTGGCAAAGGTGTCGGGAATAATACTGTAAGCGGGTTCCGCTTGACCCCGATAGACGCGATCAATGATTAACTGACGATCCACTAACGCCGCGATCGCTTGTCGGACTTCTACTTGGTCTAAGGGTTTCTGCTTGACATTTAGCACCATATAGTCTACGCGACTGCTGGGCTTTTCTAGTACCTGATACCCTTTCGATTCAGCATCCTCTTTGAGACTGAGAATTTGATCGGCACCTAAGTCACGATAGGCAATATCAACCGCACCTGTGGTAAAGGAATTATACAAGTTAGCGGGACTGCTGAGAAACTGAAAGTCAATCCCTTGATTGGGTGGTTTTTCTCCCCAATAGTCCTCAAATACATCCACTTTGACTAAATTTGGCTCAAAGGAAACCAGTTTATAGGGACCTGTTCCCACAAAATCATTGGGTTTAAATTTGCCTTGCCCAATTTCATAGGCTTGGGGCGAAACTGCACTTAATCCAGGAAAGGCTAGTAGGTAAGGGAAGGGAGCAAAGGCATTTTTTAGTTTAATTGTGAGTTCGTATTCCCCTGTGGCTTCTACGGATTCCATGATGTTAGAAAGTAGGGCGGAAGGTTTACCCCCATTTTCACTAAACCGCCTCAAGGAAAATGCCATGGCGTCTGCGTTAAAAGGTGTGCCATCATGGAATGTAACGCCCTGACGCACAGGAATCGTGTAGGTTAACCCATCATCACTGACTTGCGGGAGTTCTGTCGCCAGTTGCGGGATAAGCGTATCTGTATCCCCCTCGTAGGTATAGAGGCGATCGCCTAAGCTGGTAATAATATCGCTAATCGCCACTTCATAGGCATCAGCGGGGTCAAGGGTTCGGGGTTTGGCAACAGAACCTACAGCGATGCGTTCAGGGCTACTGATGCTAGTGACTGAACTTGCAGCATTATCGGTGGGTGTATTTTGCCCACCACAACTAATAATCAGGATACAACAGCAGCAGAATAAACCGAGAAATTGGATGATTTGCCGTTTCTGACGAGATAAGGGAAATTTCATAATGTAAGTAGGTGGACACAATTAAAGTTAACGGTTGAGATTAGGGAACAGGGAACAGGGAACAGGGAACAGTAAGGGTTTGAGGACGATTTACAACACTTTCCGGAGCGAGCCACCGATACAGGCGATCGCGATTTGCCGAGTTGGAGTATCAAAAGCCCAGTTGACTAAAGGTTGCCATACATCCGTTGCAGCTAATACGTCGAATAATTTTTGTTTTATTTTAATCATTCAACTATTGCCATCCGTTCGATATTTAAGTCAAGATCGTAATTATATGTGATGGAAGGGTTTAATCCGATGACCATTTCTGCGGATACAGTATTTTCAAATTTACAGAACATTGACCAAGTTGATCCGGTAACCAGTGCTATCTACCGAGAACAAGCCCAAGAGGTATTGGCTACGCCATCGATCACGCTGAAACTGCGAGCTGCGATCGCGGATCGACTCAACCGCGCTAATAACGATTTAGCGCTGCATACCGTAGGCAGCGAAGATAGTTACTAGTGGACTGACACAGCTAAAATAGGGTTTTGTTTGTAGTAAGCACAAAGAGTGCTATAACGCTTAGCTGGAGAGGGCTGAAGCCCTCACTACGAACCAATTCTAATTGAGCTAAACCATCTAAGCCACGATTCAGCTTGAGTTGAGCTACAGTAAGGAATAGAGAACGATTCGCCATAGCAATCAGGGGACTACTCATGTTAATTTTGATTGCTCATCCTAAATGTGGCAAAAGCTCAAGCAGCATATTTCTACATGGCAAGGGGTATTGATAACTGCCCCCACTGTCGCCGGATTGGTGATCGCTACGGCTTGGACGGGTTCGTTTCAGCTTCTCGAATGGGCAACACTCGACCAATTTTTTCAGCAGCGTCCTCAAGAATCGGTTGACCCCCGGATTCTGGTGGTAACCATTGATGAGTCTGATATTACTCAGATCGGGACGTGGCCCATTCCTGATACTGTCTTAGCCCAGTTACTTAGAAAAATAAACGCCCAACAGCCGAGGGCGATTGGCTTGGATTTGTATCGTGATTTGCCAGTCGAACCGGGTCATCAGGAATTAGTTGAGGTATTTAAGTCTACACCAAATCTGATTGGTGTGGAAAAAGTTGTCGGAGAGACAGTTGCACCATCGCCAACCCTAAAACAACTGGATCAAGTGGCGATGGCTGATTTAGTCTTGGATGCGGATGGCAAAGTTCGTCGCGGATTGCTGTCTGTGCAACTAGACGATGAGTCCATCTACTTGGGATTAGGGGTAAAGCTGGCATTAATGTATCTAGAAGCCGAAGGGATTACCCCCCAAATGACGGATGAAGCCAAGAGTCATTTGCAGTTGGGTAAGGTGGAATTTGTGCCATTAACAGGGAATGAGGGGGGCTATGTTAATGCTGATGTGGGTGGCTATCAGATCCTATTAAACTATCGCGGACCCAGAGAGAACTTCCAAACTGTATCTATTGCGGATATTTTAGAGAACCGGATATCAGCGGATTTGATGCGCGATCGCATTGTTCTCATTGGCGCTACCGGACAAAGTGCCAATGACTTATTCTTTACACCTTATAGTCAAAATACCATCGGTTCTCGTCAGCAAACACCGGGCGTGATTATTCATGCCAATATCGCCAGTCAGATTATTAGTGGGGCGATGGCGGGACGCCCTTTAATTAAGGCGATTGATGGACGCCCTTTGATTCCCTTCATTGATCGGATCAACCAACTATCTTGGCTAACCATTTGGATTGATCCAGTCGAGTGGTTATGGATTATCCTCTGGTCTTTTATTGGTGCGGGAGGAAGTTGGAAACTCCAACAAGCGAACCAGTTCGCGGATAGAATTTTTCCCCGATGGGTGGTTGTCGGTTTCGGCATGTTCTTCATGAGTAGTATTCTGGTGGTTGGCAGTTATGGGGCGTTTCTTGTCAACTGGTGGTTACCCGTGGTTTCCCCCCTGGCGGCATTAATCGGATCATCAATGGCGATCGCACTGTACCAAACCTGGGAATTGCAGCGCTACAATGCTGACTTAGAGATTTTACTCGAAACCACGACAGCTCATTCCGATGCGATTGAGGAGGAGTTACATCAACAAGCCGAAGAAGCCGCACGGGAAAGTGAACGCCGCTTAGCCCAATTTTTGGAAGCGGTTCCGGTTGGGGTAGCGGTATTAGATGCAACCGGAAAAACCTATTACCTGAATCAACGGGCGCAACAGTTAATCGGTAAAGGTGTGGTTCCGGATACCTTTGCTGAACAATTTGCTGAGGTCTATCAATTTTATATTGCTAGGACTGAACAACTCTACCCGGCGGAATTATTGCCCGTGGTGCAAGCGTTAATGGGAGAAAGTGCCACGGCTGATGACATTGAAATTCACCAGGGCGATCAGATTATTCCGATTGAAGCTTGGGGTATCCCAATTTTTGATGAAGGGGGCAAAGTCACCTTTGCGATCGCGGCGTTTCAAGATATTACTGAACGCAAAAAAGCTGAGGTTGAACGCAAGAATTTCACGGCTCAACTGCTGCAACTGAATCGAGCCTATGAACGTTTTGTCCCAGAAAACTTTCTGCAATTGCTGGATAAGAAAAGTATTGTCGATGTCGAACTAGGCGAGGCGGTGCAGAAGGAAATGTCGATTCTATTTTCGGATATTCGTGCCTTCACCACTCTCTCGGAACGGATGAGCTTAGAGGATAATTTTAAATTCATCAACGCCTATCTGTCGCGCATGGAACCTGCGATTGTCGAACATCATGGCTTTATTGATAAATATATCGGTGATGCGATTATGGCGCTATTTAATGGTAGTGCTGATGACGCAGTTCGTGCCGGAATTGATATGTTAAATCGGTTGACTGACTATAATAAAACCCGGCAACGCCCCAGTCGCCCCCCGATTCAGATTGGGATTGGGATTAATACAGGTTCGCTGATGCTGGGAACCGTTGGCGGACATAATCGTATGGATGGTACTGTGATTAGTGATGCGGTTAATTTGGCAGCTCGTTTAGAACAGCTTACGAAAGAATATGGGGTATCCTTATTAATTTCTCATCACACGTTTTTACAGCTAAATCATCCGGTTGAATATGCCTTTCGGATTATCGGTCAAGTCCAGGTTAAAGGAAAACGGGAAATGGTCTCGGTTTTTGAGATATTTGAGGCAGATCCACCGGAACTTCGCTCGGCAAAGTTAATGACCAAGCCTGATTTTGAGAAGGCTTTATTTCTGTATAGTAATCGTTTATTTAAAGAAGCTGCCCAAATTTTTCAAGAGTGTTTACAGATTAATCCCGTTGATCAAGTGGCTCAAATTTATTTAGACCTCTGTCAGAAACAAGGGGACGATGACAATTTACCCTCTACAACCTAACACTGCCGCCATCAAAAGACTTATTTAACAAGCTAGAGTTAGTCTATAGCAACATTTTCTGTAAAGTATTTTAGCAACAATTCATCAATAATATTCTCCTTATGCAAGAAATCTCTTAAATATTTTTCCATCTTTGTATCCTCTAATATAGCTTGACTAAAATCAGTCTTATGGACTTTGCAGTCAAGCAAAGAGGCTTGGGAAAGGTTAGCTCCACTCAGGTTAGCATAGCAGAGGTCAGCATAGCGAAGGTCAGCATGACGCAAGTCGGCTCCCGTTAGATCGGCATCACGCAAATTAGCTCCAACTAAGGATGTAGAATAAAAAGATGCCCCAATCAGTTTTGTCTTTCTCAGTTGTGCCCAATTAAGGTATGCTTGAGAAAAATTTGCTGCACTTAGATCACTTTCACCGAAGTCAAGTTGACCGAGGAATGCACTACTGAGGTTAACCCCAGAGAATTTTCCTCGAAAGATTGCTTGAGTGAGATCTGGTTGGATGAGAGGATTTTGGGAGCGCCAACAATTCCAAACGTCAGTACCTTGCCGTAAAATGCTTACATGGCTTTTATCTGGCATGATTAAAAAAACAATGATTTTTGATAAAATAATAATCGCATTATAAAAGTAGGGTAATTTACTTGTTTGGGAATTAATAAATCTTATTTTTAATAACTAGGACACCATCAACAAGCTAGCGCTTGGGATCGTCGAAATCCTTGATATACCGTAGGATGGCTACTACCCATTAGCCTGAAGCTGTTCGGCATTTAACACCTTAATGTCAATAATGACAAAATTCTCGTAGTGCGAGCTTGCACTAAATTATTAACAGGGTCAACAATTTGAGGGTTTTACTTGTATGAATTTCGTTTTTCCCGTTCTGGGACTTCTACTAGGACTCTTCGCGATCGCGATCCTACTCTATCTCGTCACGGGTCGCCGCTATCAATCCTCTGAATCGGTGGTCAATTCCTACGACCAATGGACAGAAGATGGTATTTTGGAGTTTTACTGGGGTGAACATATCCACTTAGGGCATTATGGCTCACCGCCTCAAGCCAAGGATTTTCTAGCCGCAAAATCAGATTTTGTGCATGAAATGGTGCGTTGGGGAGGACTCGATAAATTACCCCCAGGAACGACTGTTTTAGATGTGGGGTGTGGCATCGGCGGAAGCAGTCGCATTTTAGCACGGGATTACGGGTTTGCCGTAACCGGAATTAGCATCAGTCCCCAACAAATAAAACGCGCTCAGGAGTTAACGCCAAAGGACTTAGATGCGACGTTTTTAGTCAATGATGCCATGGCAATGTCTTTCCCAGATGCCAGTTTTGATGTGGTTTGGTCAATTGAAGTGGGTCCACATATTCCCGATAAAGCTCTTTTTGCCAAAGAATTAATGCGGGTACTCAAGCCTGGTGGTATTCTGGTTGTTGCTGACTGGAATCAACGGGATGATCGCCAGAAACCACTTAATTTTTGGGAACGTCCGGTGATGCAGCAACTCTTGGATCAGTGGTCTCATCCAGCGTTTTCCAGTATTGAAGGCTTTTCGGAACGGTTGCAGGAAACCGGACTGGTTGAGGGCAGTGTAAAAACCGCAGATTGGACAGACGAAACGCTTCCGTCTTGGCTTGATACTATCTGGCAAGGCATCATTCGACCACAGGGATGGCTACAGTTTGGTCTATCAGGTTTCATCAAGTCTGTGCGAGAAGTTCCGACCATTTTATTAATGCGGCTAGCCTTCGGTTCTGGGCTTTGTCGATTTGGCATGTTTCGCGCTATTCGAGCCAATTCTCCAGCCAATTTAACCGAAACGGTCTCAACTCAAGCTGTGACAACAGAACGGTGACAAAATGGGGGGAGCGGAGGGTTAATCCCTCCGACACTCGGCTCCACCGTTTAGACGGGTGGGGAACTGGAGCGAAATAAATTAAAGTAACTGACTAAACCTTGAGTCAGCTTGTAAGGTTTTGAGTACCTGCTTAATCTCTTGGGTGCGGTCTTTTTTCACAATTAATGTCACCCCACCATCGCGCACAACCACCACATCGTCTAAGCCAATCGTCACAATCACCTCATCCTGGTCACTGCTATAAAGAATCGCCCCTTGGGTATCTTTCCCCAGATGAGTCGCCAGTTCCACATTCGCCGCCTCTCCCTTGTGCAACCGTTCTAAGGCATTCCAATCTCCCAAATCATCCCAGCCAAACGTAGTCGGGAGAACATAAGCCAGTTGGGTTTTTTCCATTAAGGCATAATCAATACTGGTTTTAGGTAGTTTAGAATAAGCAGCAATCCCTTGTTTTTGCAATGGATTGATAATATCAGCCGCATAGGTGTTTAGTTCCGCTAAGACGACGCCAGCCCGGAAAATAAACATTCCCCCATTCCAGCTAAATTTGCCCGTCGCCAGAAATGTCTCGGCTGTGTCTCGGTCTGGCTTTTCTGTAAATCGAGCAACCCGATAAACCGATAAGTCATTAAACGTTCCGGCGGGTTCTCCTTGTTCGATATAACCGTAACCTGTAGAGGGATAGTCCGGCGCAATTCCCAGGGTAACAATTGCCGCTTCAGTCGCCGCTAACTGAGTCGCCGCCTCAATCGTCTGTTGAAACGCCTGCTGGTCTGCAATCCAATGGTCTGCTGGAAAAAAGCCGATCACCGCATCTTCTCCATAGTGACGCGCAATTTCTAACGTCGCCCACGCCACAGCAGGTGCCGTATCCCGCCCTTCGGGTTCGGCTAATATATGCTCGTCATCGAGTTGGGGTAACTGTTCTCGCACCCCATCAGCTAATTGAGCCGATGTGATCACCCAGACATGGGTTGAATCTCCCGCTAATGGACTGAGACGGTCAGCGGTGGTCTGTAAAAGACTCTTGCCACTACCATCTAAACTTAAGAACTGCTTGGGTCGATGCTTGCGGCTGAGGGGCCAAAACCGTTCACCTTTGCCCCCGGCTAAAATTACGGGTATTAATTGACTCATTGTCCGTGCTATTCTAATTGTCTGCTACATCCTAGCCTGGGAGAGCAGAGGTGCGGAGGGAGCTGGGGGAGCTGGGGAAGCTGGGGGAGCCAATGTAGAGACGTGCCATGGCACGTCTGGGAACTGGGGGAGTGAGCTGGTAACGCTATAATCCAGCAATAGATTCGGTGAACGTCAAAGAATCTCAGAACAGTTGGTGTGTGGTGAGGATAAAACAACGTGTCGAATAGTTCCCAAACTAGCTGGGGTTTTCAAGTCTCCCATCCTGAAGATTATACGCGATCGCATGGTGACCCTGATGTCGCTGAAAATGATACTGGAGGTTCCCCGCCTCCCCCACCGCCAGAGGGTGATGACGGAGAGTCCCATTCCGATGATCATTCAAATCAATCCAGTGGTGGTCGTTATATGCGCTGGTTTCTGTGGAGTGCGGCGTTTATCTTAACCGCTACAGTATCGGCTACCTTGGGCGCAACGGTTGCCCTAATTACCCCTCTGTCCCCCTTAATCGTGCCGCAAAATTTTGTCCCTGGCGCGAAAGAAAATTCCTGGCGACAAGCGTTTCGCTATGATTTAGCCCGACCCGTCAACATCCTGGTCATGGGAATTGACCGCCTTTCCGATAATGACAAAAACTCGTCCGACGTTTTCAGTGGTCGCAGTGATACGATGCTACTGTTACGCCTCGACCCGACAGAAGAGTCCGTGACGATGCTTTCCATTCCTCGGGATACCCAAGTGGAACTTCCGGAAGTAGGACTTGCCAAAATCAATGATGCCAATGTGGAAGGGGGTGCAGCGTTAGCCGCACGGGTGGTGAGTCGTACTCTGAATGATGCACCCGTTGATCGCTATGTGCGGGTGACTACGGATGCGTTTCGGGAATTGGTAGACCTGGTGGGGGGAGTTGAAGTGTTTGTTCCCTATCCGATGCAGTATGAGGATGTCACCCAGGATTTGTACATTGATTTAGAACCGGGATGGCAAATCTTAAATGGAGACCAAGCCGAACAGTTTGCTCGATTTCGTAAAGACGGCTACGGCGACATTGGTCGAGTTCAGCGCCAACAAACGCTACTCAAGGCGCTGCGTCAACGGTTGCTCAGTCCCAAGGTGCTACCGCGTTTACCCCAAATCATTCGGGTGATGCAGCAATATATTGATACCAATCTCAGTTTAGAAGAAATGCTGGCGCTGGTGGGCTTTGGCTTAGATTTAGACAAAGATGATTTTCAGATGGTACTTTTGCCCGGTCGCTTCAGCAATCCAGAGGAATATGTTGCCAGCTATTGGATTATGGATTCTGCCGGACGCGATCGCGTTATGCAACAATACTTTCAGCAAACCCTTGACTGGAGTTCATCGGAGATTCGGCGTTCTCCCCAACGGTTGCGAATTGCGATTCAAAACGCCACAGATGACCCGCAATTAGCTCACAAAGTTGCTCGATATTTGGCGAAAAACGACTTCTATAATGTCTACATCATACAGGATTGGCCCGATCAGGTACGCGAAACTCAGATTATTGTGCAACAAGGCGATTTGAAAGCAGCAACCACCTTGAAAAGGGTTTTGCAACTCGGTCACGTCGAAGCCTCTTCCACAGGCGATATTGAATCCGATTTAACCATTCGTGTCGGTGAGGATTGGTTGATTCGGCACCCAGAAGCGGAGGAATAATGCTGGGGGAGCAGGGGGAGCTGGGGGAGCTGGGAGAGCTGGGGAAGATGGGGGAGTGTCAATAGAAAAGAGTTTTCTAGGTAGGGGCGGGTTTCACTACTATCGTTTTTTGCCGACCCTAATGTCATTAAACCCGCCCTGTCTAAATGATGAATTCCTAGATAAATAACAAATGACCAATGACCAATGACCAATGACCAATGACCAATGACCAATGACCAATGACCAATGACCAATGACCAATGACCAATGACCAATGACCAATGACCAATGACCAATGACCAATGACCAATGACCAATGACCAAT
>NZ_JAVJUO010000243.1:0-8632 GCF_040220555.1 Coleofasciculus sp. C1-SOL-03 | reverse complement strand
TAGGAATTTAACCCACATAGATTACTTAGTTGTCAAGGTGCAATTTTAGTTAATCTAGGGCTGCACCTTGCCACCTTTTCCTATTAGTATCTTTAGAGCAAAAATCTAATAGTTATAGGTGAACGAGTCGCCCCAATCCCTAATAGGGATTATAGAGGATTTCGACTGCCGACCTCTGAAACGCTTGCTATATTTAATTTTCAATGTACGATTTCGACAACCTCATATAACTATAGCATTTCAGCCATCGCCTTTGACAAGACCCCTTAAACAAAATAGGCTCAAATCCTTTGTGCATAAGCTTTTCAGCTATTGCGACAACCCCCTAAACAGCAAAAGAGGCGGCAAACCCTTACCCGATAAGGGATACAGCCTCAAATTTTGACTCCTCTGAAAAAACACCTACTGGTTGTCGCATCTAGACCGAGAAATTGGCATGATTGGATAGAAGTTCACTACCGAGGTGTGCGATCGCGCTCTCTGTTGTTAACCGATACCCAGCAAAGGTCAATTCTATTGTGGCGATTCTCTCTAGACTCATCGGATGCGGCTTAATCCTAGTCTACTGCCTTTGGACAAATCCAGCCCAAGCCGGACAACTCGCCGATCGCATGGCGCAATTCCCCAATTGGCAAACTAAACCCCCAGTAACGGCGGCGACTGGGGATTTGGTTTACCCCGATTGGATGGAGGGAACCTGGAACGTTACCAGCACCCTCGTCGAACAAGTTGCACCCTTAGCGCCAGAGATAGTCACGCCGGGATTTGAGAGTAATCGCCGCTATTTAAATCAGCCGATGCAGTTTCAGGTACGGTTTGAACGGGTTGATCAAGTTCAATCCAAATCTCGCGATCGCATTATACCCCTTCCCCAACAAACGGAATCCGCCGTTGTTGCTGATCGAGAATTTAATGGCTTAAATATCACCCAAGCCTATCTCGGCGATAGCGCTATTCGTTCAGTTAAGGTTGATCCGGCGTCTGTGAATCGACAGATCACCGAATTGCGATCGGGACGCCAACTTATCTCTATTGTTACAGGTCGAAACACAGAAACCCCCAGCCGCGATCGCTTTATTGCCACAGAAGTCACCAACCAATACTTTCGCGGTACACCCCAACCCTATTTAAATCAGGTGGAAACCACAACCGCTTATCATCAATTGCCATCACCCGATTCCGGAATTCAAGCATGGCAAATCACCGCGATTTATCTTTCTCCTCAAGATCCTGATTATTTTCAGGCGTTGGATCAACCCGTCGCCTTGTATCGGTATCGACTCCAGCTAGAACCGATCTAATTGTTAAACATCCCATATTGCCATTAGAGTGCCAGGATTTGCTGATGATTTAATCCACCGACACGCTAATTTTTTCTTACTCAGAGGCTTGCCATCCATCAAGAAGGCTTTTCCGGTTAATCTAGAACTATCGTAAATCGTTTCTTTGCGGGATTCCTCTTTCACTCCTTTCATCGTTTTGCTCCTGACTTAATGGCATGAATTAACCCAATCTTAACCTGTTATTTAAGCGCCTTGGTGAAGCGGTAATGAAGGTTGAACGCAAAACTGTAAAGCTTTTATTTTTTGTTTTCAAAGATTATTGATAAGTAGTCGGACAAAAGAAAACAGCACGCCCACGCTTGTTTTGTAAACAAGCATCAAACCCTTACTGTTGCCTGTTGCCTGTTGCCTGTTCCCTAATCTCAACCGTTAAGGTTAATGAAAGTCCAACTACTTATATAGATTAAGCTGATTCTCAGCAAAAACTCATTGAACTCCTGTTCAATTGATCTCGGTCAGACTAAATGATTTATGATAGACTCAGCTAGCCGATATGGATTTGGCTAGTCCGATGCTGAAGTCAAGATACATTTCCAGGGATTTAACATGACACAGACAGCCACATTAGCGGTAACACCGTTTCGCCAAAAACTGAGAACACCTTTAACTAAAAACAAAATTACGGTTCTGCAAATCAATCTGGGGAAACGCTGTAATCTCGCCTGTACCCATTGCCATGTAGAAGCCGGACCTAAACGCACGGAAGAACTGACCCCGGAAATCTGTGACCAACTTATCGAACTGATTCATCGCTTTCCGCAAATCCAAACCGTTGATTTAACGGGGGGTGCGCCGGAAATGAATTATGGGTTTAAACCCTTAGTTGAAGCAGCGCGGTCAACGGGGAAAGAGGTGATTGTGCGGTCAAATTTGACGATTTTCTTTGAATCGGGATACCAGGATTTGCCAGACTACTTTGCCCAGCATCAGGTGAGAGTTGTTGCTTCGCTTCCCTGCTATTTAGAGGATAATGTGGATAAAATGCGGGGGAAAGGAGTTTACAATGATTCGATTCGGGCAATTCAACGGTTGAATCAATTGGGGTATGGGAAAAATCCGCAGTTAATCCTGGATTTGGTTTATAATCCGGTGTTGCCTGTGAGTAAAGATTTTTCCTTAACGCCGAATCAGGTGAAGTTGGAACAGGATTATAAACGGTTCCTTAAGGACAATTTTGATATTGAGTTTAACCAGTTGTTTACGATTACCAATTTGCCCATTGGCAGAACCAAGTTTTATCTGCAACGAACCAAGCTGTATACACCGTATCTGAAGTTTCTGGAAGAGAACTTTAATCCGACGACGGTGGAACATTTGATGTGTCGGAATGAACTCTCGATTGATTATCGCGGAAATGTTTACGACTGCGATTTTAATCAGATGGAAGAGATTCCGGCTCAGTCGGGTACTGGGGATAGGTTAACTGTGGGTAAGCTTTTAGCCGCAGGAAGCTTGGATATCATTGACGAAATTCGCACCGCTTCCTATTGTTACGGTTGCACGGCTGGGTGTGGTTCCAGTTGCGGTGGTGCGTTGACGTGAGGGATTCAAGGCTTGGCGTGTTTTTTTGGGGAAATTATGAAATAAAATTCATATTAATACCCATTCAATCCATGCTGGTGATTAGCTGATGAATCCGAAAACCGTATCCCCTCAATCCCTCTGTGTCCGCAAGCTGAAGGTTTTGGCGGATACCACTCGTTTGCATGTCCTACAAATGCTTATGGATGGACCTAAACATGTGGGTGAATTGAATGCTGTGTTGGGAATAGAACAAAGTTTACTATCCCATCACCTGAAAGTTCTACGGGATGAGGGGTTTGTTACTGCAACACGGGATGGGAAATCGGTGCTTTATCACTTTGTTCCTACGTCAAAATCGGTAAAGGCGGGTAAGGCAATTGATTTGGGGTGTTGCTTGCTTTGGTTTGATTAGTTTTTTGTCAGTTAAGTCGGGGTGGGGTTAGAGAGCAGGGGAAGCAATGTAGAGACGTGCCATGGCGCGTATGGGAGCAGGGGGAGGGCTACCAGCCTAAAACTTAATGAGCCTGCTGTTTTCTTTTGTCCGACTACTTAGAATATTAACTATAGGTAGATAAAAATACTGATGTTGGGGGCGGGTGCAATGGCAGAAATACCTCAAACCCAGTCGGGTAGGGAATGGCAGAGTCTAGGGCGTTGGTGTGCGATCGCGTCTTGTTCTCTGGTGGGGGCAATCTTTGGCACTGGGGTTATTTTATCCCCAGCATCCCTGAATGCACAACCGATTACTCCTGCGGCTGATGAGACGGGAACGGTGGTGACGCCGAATGGGAATCAATTGGATATTACAGAGGGCAGTTTGTCAAGGGATGGCGCGAATTTATTTCATAGTTTTGAGCAGTTTGGATTAGAGTCGGGTCAAATTGCCAACTTTTTATCGAATCCAGAAATTAGGAATATTTTCGGGCGGGTGGTTGGCGGTGATGCTTCAATTATTAACGGGTTGATTCAGGTAACTGGCGGCAATTCTAATTTATTTCTGATGAATCCGGCGGGGATTGTGTTTGGGGAAAATTCGCGGTTGAATGTCCCGGCGGATTTTACAGCGACGACAGCCACGGGGATTGGTTTTGGTGAGGGGAATTGGTTTAATGCGTTTGGCGGGAATGAGTATCAGGATTTAGTCGGAAATCCCAGTGGTTTTGCCTTTGATTTAGCGCAACCAGGAAGCGTGATTAATGCGGGGAATTTGGCGGTAACAGAGGGGCATAATTTAACGCTACTGGGGGGTACTGTTATCAGCACTGGGGAGTTGGCTGCACCAGGAGGAAATATTACAGTTGCGGCGGTTCCGGGGGAAAGTTTGGTCAGGATTAGTCAACCGGGACAGTTATTGAGTTTAGAAATAGCACCGCCACGGGATAGTCAGGGGATGTTGCTTCCAGTTTCGCCGTTGGATTTAGCAACATTGTTGACGGGGAGTGGTGAAACAGGGGAGACAGGGTTAACAGTTTCAGCGGAAACAGTAAAGGTAACCGATACAGAATTCAGCGTCGGAAATGGAGACGCGATCGCCAACAGTATAACAGCCCAAACCGCAACATTATCGGCGTCTAACAATTTAATGTTAGTTCCCGTAGGGGCGCACCGACGTGCGCCCTCTTTGGTAACAACAGGAGATTTAACTCTTTTAGCTGGGAGTACAGTTATTGCGCGGGATAATCTGGCGCATCCGTTTATCGCCCAGGCGGGTGGAAATTTGTATATTCAGGGGAATCAAGGGATTGACATTTGGGCGCTGAATCATCTCCAAACGCCGTTTGTCAGTGGCGGAAATCTCAGTTTAGTCAGTAATGGAATTATTTCCGGCGATGCTCACTTTGCCAGTGGCGGGAGTCTGGCGATGCTGAATTTATCGGGGGAACCGGGGAATTTTGTCAGTTTGAATGACCCGATTATTAGTGTTAATGGGGATATTGTATTTGGTGATTATAGGGGAGCCGCCCTCAAAGTTGAAGCGACAGGCAGCATCACAGTTAATGGAGATATATCCATTGACTTTCCGGATAATTCTCCATCTCTTCCTGATGGGCAACCTGGCTCAGATTTAGACCTTTTGAAAAATCAAAGGGCATTGATCCTACGGGCAGGTTTACCCTCTTTGGAGAATCCAGAAAATGTACCTCAATTTAATGTACCAACTTCGGGAACGGATTTTACATCTCCTGGCAGTTCTTCTCCGCTGGGAAATATCACTATTACAGGAACAATTAATACTAGCAGTCAAGGCATTGACGCTGGTCCCATAATATTATTTGCTTCTGGTGATATTTCAGCAGGACAGATTAATGCAACATTCTTCACCCTAGAATCCAGACCAGGCAATGGAGGTGATATTGATATTACCGCAGGTGGAGATATCACGATTGATAACGGATTTGAAACTTTTTCAGCTTCTGAAAACGCTGGTAGTCTCACGTTTGAATCCAGAACAGGTGACATCAGAATTAATTGCCTTTCGGGTGCAGCAAATTGTATAGAGGTTCCAGCTTACGGGAATGGAGGTAATATCGATTTCAACAGTCCACAGGGAATGATTGAAATTAAGGGTCAAGTCGATGCTTCAAGCGGGGCGAGGAATAGTGGTAATATTACTCTTACTGCGAAGAATGATATTATAACTGGTGAGCTGAGAACTAGAATAGGGGGTGGTAATGGTGATGCGGGCAATATTACTATTGATAGTGCAGAAGGCTCAATCAATATTGATAATATTGTGGCAAGTTCCCTAAACGGTAATGGTAGTACAGTGAAACTTACTGCTCCAGGCAACATCTTCACGGCGGCTATTACATCCAGTTCTGAATCTGGCATGGGAGGAACAATTACTATTAAAAGCGGTGGAATAATTGACACTACAGCAGGTGACTTAGACTCCAGCACAAATAACGGTAATGGAGGCACAATCAAACTAGAAGCTCCCGGCGACATTTTTACGGCTGGTATTGATACATCTGGTAGTGCCAATGGGGGCGATATCATACTTACCAGCGGTGGTGCTATTGATACCGCAGCAGGTATTTTAAATGCGGCGGGTGGTGAAAATGGCGGTAATATAAATCTTTTTGCACCCCGCGATATTTCCACAGGTGAAATCACCTCATTCTTGAGTGGTTTTAGTGGCAATAGTGGCAACATCAGTATTACTAGCGAAAATGGGAATATCGATACCAGCCAAGGCGCACTCATTACCTCCTCTGGTTTGGGAACAGGTGGTGATATCACCCTTGACGCCGCAGATAGCATTACCTCTGCTAAAATTGACGCTATTTCTCAAACAAACCAAGGTGGAGAAATCCAACTTACCGCACCAAACACGATTACTCTCAGTGGCGATATCACCACCAATCAAAATAGCTTAATCTTCAACGGTTCAGTTATCCTCGCTGACGATATTTCCATCACCCTATCCGGTACTGGCGATATTACCTTCCACGACACCATTGATGGAACTCAAAACCTGACTCTCGAAACGGAAAACGGTATTATTGAATTTAACGATATTATCGGTGGCTCAACTCCTCTCAACAATTTAATCGTTCAAGGCAATATTACTGACAACCCAATCGGGGTCAATATCACAGCTATCAATAACATTATTACCGATAATCTCACCTCACCCACAGCCATTTCTTTTACCAGTACCCGTGGACAAATCAAAACCGGAGATTTAACCTCACCCGCAGGTATTTTCCTTACCAGCAATAGCGGACAAATCGAAACAGGTATTCTTGATTCCTCTAATCTTAATGATGGCGGTGATATTACTCTCGATGCCCGTGGCAATATTAAAGTCAGCCAAATTAACGCTCAAAGTCTGGGTGATGGCAGTGGCGGAGATGTGGATATTACCACCCCCAGTTATTTCCAAGCCACCGACTCCTTCACCGACAAAAATAACATCAACGCCAGTATTTCTGTCGCTGGGGGTGACAACGGTGGAACCATTATTATTCGCCACGGCGGAGACGGTGAGATTCCCTTTATTGTCGGTAATCCTGATATCAACGGCACAGCAGGCGCGATTACTAGAGGCGATGACGCGGGGATACAGACAATCGAACCCACTAGAGATTATTACTTTACCCACAAACGGGATAGAAACCGCATTCAAATTATATCCATTCTGGGCGCTGTACCTCTACCGCCAACGCCCATCCCTGTGCCAGAACCAACACCCAAGCTAAACTTAGATCAAAATCCCATTGAGTCGTTAGCCTTTCGGGTTGGGGATACGTTAGACGCCGCTACTACGATTAACCAAGACCCAGAAACCGGAAACTATAATATTAGCTGGGAATTTCCTGGCGAACCACCTATCAACCTCAACGTTAACCCCCCAACTCCACTCGAAGTCACCCCCCAAGATGATATTGTCGCTGAAATCGACCAACTCTTTGAAGATGAATTTGAAGACTACTTTGGCGAAAACTTAACCAATGCCAACGTTACCGCCGAAAGCTTACGGGAAACCCTGAAAACTATTGAACAGCAAACCGGAAAACGTGCGGTTGTCATCTATGCCCGTCATCTGCCAGAAGGATTAGAACTGATATTAGTTTTACCGGAAGACAATTATATCCGCAAACTGGTTCCCGTCGCTACTACTACCACCCTAAACAGTACCGTTGAGGAATTTCAGGAGATGGTTCAAGATATTACCGAATCCCGTGGCTACCTCCCCGCCGCCCAACAGCTTTATCAATGGTTAATTGCCCCCCTGGAATCCGACTTAGACGCCTTAGATATTGATACGCTTATCTTCTGTATGGATGCCGGGTTACGTCAACTTCCTATGGCAGCCTTACACGATGGCAAGCAATTTCTGATTGAAAACTATAGCATTGGTTCCATTCCCAGTGTTAGCCTCACTAATACGCGCTATCAACCCGTTAAAGAT
This sequence comes from Coleofasciculus sp. C1-SOL-03, assembly GCF_040220555.1. Taxonomy (NCBI): domain Bacteria; kingdom Bacillati; phylum Cyanobacteriota; class Cyanophyceae; order Coleofasciculales; family Coleofasciculaceae; genus Coleofasciculus; species Coleofasciculus sp. C1-SOL-03. The sequence goes on along the minus strand of NZ_JAVJUO010000243.1, from coordinate 847 downwards.
GCCCAAATTCTCGCCATGGGCGCGACTGAATTTGCCGATTTAAGGGAATTACCCACAGTAGACACTGAATTAAAGATTATCACCCAAACCTTGTGGACAGGCGAATCCTTCCTCAACGAAGAATTTACCCTCAGTAACCTGAAAACCGAGAGTCGCCGCCAACCTTTTGAGATTATCCATCTCGCCACCCATGCTGAATTTAATGATGGTAATCCGAGTAATTCCTATATTCAACTGTGGGATACGAAACTGAGACTCAATCAAGTGCGCCAACTGGAATGGTATTTACCCCCGCCTATCGAATTATTAGTCCTCTCAGCCTGTCAAACCGCCCTGGGAAATATTGAGGCTGAATTAGGATTTGCGGGGTTAGCGGTACAAACTGGCGTCAAGTCGGCGGTAGCCAGTCTGTGGTATGTAGGCGATGAAGCGACGCTGAGTTTAATGAGTGGATTCTATGCCCAATTACGCCTACCGGATATCACGATTAAAGCCGAAGCCTTGCGTCAAGCGCAACTGGCGATGTTACGGGAACAGGTGTATTTTGAAGGCGGGAAGTTAACGGGAATTGAAGGGTTAGATGTTGCACTTCCTGGATTGGGAAGTCGGGCAAATCAACGATTATCCCATCCTTATTATTGGGCAGGATTCACGATTATTGGTAGTCCGTGGTAGAGAAGAGATCCCCCCTAGCCCCCCTTAAAAAGCTATGCATTAGTCACATCTTTCTTAACAATCCACAAGTCTTATGGTGTCTGGGTTGGGGAGCAATGCTTAATATAGCTTAAAAAATAAATATGGCTGTATCCAACCATCGGGCTTGGGGCGTTGTTTTTTGTGCAAAGGG
>NZ_JAVJUO010000242.1:0-7191 GCF_040220555.1 Coleofasciculus sp. C1-SOL-03 | reverse complement strand
TTTTCTTTTAATTATGTACTTGTTTTTTTTTTCCTTTTTCGTTGGGTTGGTGGGTTTTTTTTTTTTCGTTTTTGGTGATGAGGGCGGTTTTTGTTTTTCCGTTTTCGGTGGGGTGGGCGGGTTTTGTTGTTTCGTTATTGGTGATGAGGGCGGGTTTTGTTTTTCCGTTATCGGTGGGGAGGGCGGGTTTTGTTGTTTCGTTATTGGTGGGGAGGGCGGGTTTTGTTGTTTCGTTATTGGTGAAGAGGGCGGGTTTTGTTTTTCCGTTATCGGTGAGATAGGGCGGGTTTTGTTGTTTCGTTATCGGTGAGATAGGGCGGGTTTTGTTGTTTCGTTATCGGTGAAGAGGGCGGGTTTTGTTGTTTCGTTATCGGTGGGGAGGGCGGGTTTTGTTTTTCCGTTATCGGTGAAGAGGGCGGGTTTTGTTTTTCCGTTATTGGTGACTAGCGGAATTTAGTCCCTAAACCCGCCCCTACAATTGTCCCTAAACCCGCCCCTACAATTGTCCCTAAACTCGCCCCTACAATTGTCCCTAAACCCGCCCCTACAATTGTCCCTAAACTCGCCCCTACAATTGTCCCTAAACCCACCCCTACAATTGATTTATGAGGTTATGTCCCACTGAATCTCATAACTCCCTCCCGCATTATCGCCTGTAATCACGACCCAATAGTTTCCGGTTTCTTCTGCTTCAAATTTATATTCGCGATCGCGATTCGTTTTTATCCTTTTTAGGACATCTTTATCCGGTTCGAGGATTCTGATATTTAAATCGCCTTTCGTCACCTCAGACTGAACGTCAAGGACAACTTCATCTCCGGCATCAACCTCAATTTTCCGTCGTTCTGTCCCTGTGAATGTGTTATAGGAGGCTGTTGTCTGAGTTGGCAAATTCCTACTGAACCAACCCACTCTCAGAGAAGTAGAACAGGCAGATAGTCCAATCAAAACGAATCCGAATAGTAAGGATTTAATTCTAAGTTTAATTCCCATCATCGCGGCTTAAGCAAACATCTCGTCAATCAAATCTTGATACTGTTCCCTAACTACATGACGCTTGATTTTCAGCGTCTGAGTCAACATACCATTCTCTTGAGAAAAGGGTTCTGAAATCAGACGAAATACACCAATTCGGTCATTGGGATTATAACCCGGACGATTTTTCGCTTCTCGATTGATTTCTTGACGGAACAATTCCTGAACAGGTTTACTATTTAAGTCAATCGTTTCCTCACCAGAAGCAGATTCCTCATCCGGAAGTTGCAGGTGATACTGATTCTGTTCTGCCCACCCTTGTAAGTTATCGAAGTTTGGTACAATTAAAGCGCCCAGCGATCGCTGATCTTGACCCACCACCACAATCTGATCAATATAACGACTCCGCATACAGGCATTTTCAATCGGTTTCGGTTCGACATTTTCACCATTACTCAGGACAATTGTATCCTTTGCCCGTCCAGTTAAAACTAAGTCCTCTTGAACCGTTAACCAGCCTAAGTCTTCGGTATTAAACCACCCTTGGGCATCAATGACTTTATCCGTGGCTTCCGGGTTGCGATAATAACCCTGCATGATTTGAGATCCCCGCGCCCAAACTAATCCTTTTTCTCCTTGGGGAAGGGTTTCTCTGGTGTCTGGATCAACAATGCGAATTTCTGTCTCTAGAATCGGTTTACCCGCAGAACCCCGGAGGTTATGCCAAGAACGACGGGCAGTTAAGACTGGCGAGGTTTCGGTTAAACCATAGCCTTCGAGTACCTCAATGCCAATTATTTCATAAAAATCATCTAATTTCTGGGAAAGTGCGCCGCCACCACAGATGGTTTGCTTTAAGTTGGCGCCAATTTGTTCGCGGATTTTCTGATAGATGAATCGGTCAGCTAATGCATGAATCAGAACCAATGTCAAGCATTGAAGTCTAGCCCAGAGGCGTTGGAATCCAGAGGGCTGCTGCTGTTCTAAACTTAAGCCATGGACAAGGCGACGGGCTTTAATATAGCGATCGCTAATCGAGAAGAAGGCATTAACTAGGCGCTGTTTGCGGGCAGATTCTTTACTCAACTGCTTTTGCACCGTATCATAAATCGATTCCAATAAACGGGGAACCGAGACAAAATAGTTAGGGTGTTGGGCATTCAGATCTCGCTTAACATGGCGCAGCGTGGTATAAATTAGGGTACAGCCTTGGGAGAGGGCAAAGTATTCAATGGCGCGTTCATAAACATGCCAAGATGGGAGAATACTCAAGACGCGATCGCCTGCTTCTAGCTGTACAATTGCACCCAAGCTGGTGACTTGATGCAATAGGTTGCCATGACTGAGCATAACACCCTTGGGTTTTCCGGTGGTGCCAGAGGTATAGACTAAGGCGGCGAGGGTGTCAGGGGTTTGTTCAATCGGTTGGAATGTGTGATTTTTTCCCTGTTCCAACACCTGGGGAAAATTGAGGATATTCAACTCTGACTCAGTATCTGGTTCCTGATCCGATAATAAAATAACCAGTTGAATCGGCAAATCGTGCAAATGCTGATCCAGCTTAGTTAAGGTATCTTGATTTTCCACAACTAAGGCAGTCGCTTCACTATCCTTAAGGATATAGAGAAGTTCCTCTTGTTCCGCTTGAGAACTTCGCACCACATCAACCGCCCCAGTGGTCATAATACCTTGGTCAGCAACAAACCAGCGGGAACTATTTTCTGAAAATAAGGCAACCCGATCGCCCGCCGAGACACCTAATGCTTGTAATCCAGCCGCAAACTGCTGAATGTGCTGCCACATCTGGGCAAACGTTAGCTTGACTTCGGGTTTAGCGTAGGGGTTGTGTAAAGCGACAGTCTCCCCAAATCGCTGGGCGGCTAACGACCAAACCTCTGGTAATGATGATATCGTGTTGTAATCAGCTTGGTGTTCCAGATTTTGGCGTTCTGGGGGTGTGGGTTTAGACGCGATCGCAATAGCTGGGGCATTCATAGGATTTTTGATTGTGTGTGTAGGGGCGGGTTTAGGAACATTCGTTTGGTAGTTAATGGTAACCTTTGTACAAAACCCGCCCTTTGTTTAAGTTTGACGTTTGATTGTGTAGGGGCGGGTTTAGGGACATTGGTTTGGTGGTTAATGGTAACCTTTGTACAAAACCCGCCCTTTGTTTAAGTTTGACATTTGATTGTGTAGGGGCGGGTTTAGGAACATTCGTTTGGTGGTTAATGATAACCTTTGTACAAAACCCGCCCTTTGTTTAAGTTTGACATTTGATTGTGTAGGGGCGGGTTTAGGAACATTCGTTTGGTAGTTAATGGTAACCTTTGTACAAAACCCGCCCTTTGTTTAAGTTTAACGTTTGATTGTGTAGGGGCGGGTTTAGGGACATTGGTTTGGTGGTTAATGGTAACCTTTGTACAAAACCCGCCCTTTGTTTAGGTTTGACGTTTGATTGTGTAGGGGCGGGTTTAGGAACATTGGTTTGGTGGTTAATGGTAACCTTTGTACAAAACCCGCCCTTTGTTTAGGTTTGACATTTGATTGTGTAGGGACAGGTAATGGAACATTCGTTTGGTAGTTAATGATAACCTTTGTACAAAACCCGCCCTTTGTTGACCTAACATCAAACTGGCGTAAGCTGTTCAGCTTTCTCTTCAATCGATTTCATCAACGAATCAAAGGGTTGGGCAAATTTTTCAATCCCTTCCTCAACCAGTTCTGCCATAACTTGGTCATAGTCGATCTGAATATCGGGTTCAGCCAGACTTTCCAGCGTCTTCTGCGCTTTATCAGCCTCAGATTCTACCCGATTGGGGGCGACATCAGCATGATCCGCACAAGCTTCAATCGTATCCGGGGGTAGAGTATTCACCGTATTCGGACCAATCAACTCATTCACATACATGACATCACTATAGTCCGGATTTTTAGTGCTGGTACTTGCCCAGAGAACCCGTTGTATGTTTGCCCCTTGTTCAGCTAGGGCTTTAAAGCGATCGCTGTCGATAATTTCCTTAAATCGCTGATAGGCAACCTTAGCATTGGCGATCGCGACTTTTCCTTTCAGTTCCCGTAAGCGGGCTTCTTCGTTGAGTTCCTCCGTACCAATCTGTTTAAGTCTCTCATCAATGCGATTATCAACCTTAGTATCGATGCGACTGAGGAAGAAACTCGCCACTGACGCAATATTCTCAATCGGTTTACCAGCAGCAACTCGTGCTTCTAAGCCACGAATATAAGCCCAAGCGGATTCCACATAACTCTCCACGGAAAACAGGAGGGTGATATTAACGTTAATCCCTTCAGAAATTGCCTGTTCGATCGCCGGGAATCCCTCTTTCGTCCCCGGAATTTTAATAAACACATTATCCCGGTCAATGGCGCGGAAAAAGCGTCGGGCTTCTTCAACCGTGCGTTGGGTATCCCGCGCTAAGTGAGGGGAGACTTCGATACTGACAAAGCCATCGGTTCCGCCTGACTCTTCGTAGATGGGGTGGAAGATGTCACAGGCGTTGCGGATATCTTCAAAGATCAGGGATTCGTAAATCTCTGATGTAGATTTTCCACCTTTGATCCCCGCTTCGATATCGCTATCGTAAACTCGGTTATTCGACACCGCCTTAGCAAAGGACTTGGGATTTGAGGTAATCCCGCTGATTCCACGAGTCTCAATCTTATTTTTCAGTTCACCGGATTCGATGAGCTGGCGATCCAGATAATCCATCCAGATACTTTGACCGTATTCCTTGATTTGAAAAATTGGATTATTAGCCATTATGATTTTATATCCTCCGTAGTTACTTGAGCGACTTACAGTTATTCAATACAAGATGCCAATTGTTTGATATTGGCAATTTATATAACTTGATGCTCGTTAGGTTTTAAAACAAGGGTTCAGCACCTCACTAATCCACCTCAGATGTCTGAGAGGACGGGAAAATGCTAGACACTCAATAACAAGCCTACTAATTTTTAGCAGAGGATTACTTCTATCTGAAGTCAGGGTTAAGGGAAGGGTGGCTGCTTAGGATTGCCCGAAAAATCTGTCCATAGTTGTAACTGGTCATTGGTCATTGGTCATTGGTCATTGGTCATTGGTCATTGGTCATTGGTCATTGGTCATTGGTCATTCGTTTACTCCCCCTGCTTCCCACACCCGACACCCAACACCCAACACCCGACACCCAACACCCCACACCCGACACCCAACACCCAACACCCGACACCCAACACCCCACACCCGACACCCGACACCCCACACCCAACACCCCACACCCCACACCCAACACCCCACACCCGACACCCGACACCCCACACCCGACACCCCCTTTTCCAGAAAGTTGATCTATTCTTCATGAGAGGTGTTCTCCCGCGCCATCCCGGATTACAAATCATCCGGTTAGGCGGACGTTCAATTGGTAGGGGTGTGTAGACCCTGAAAATTAAACGCTAGAGAGAACATCAGTTCTATTGCCGTTATGACCCAGTATTTTATGCGTCGCACTAAAATTATCTGTACCATTGGACCCGCTACCGCCTCACCCGAACGCCTTGATGCCTTAATCGAAGCGGGGATGGATGTTTCCCGGTTAAACTTTTCCCACGGTTCCCATGAGTTTCACGGACAGACGATTCAGCAACTCCGAGAAATTAGTAGCCAACATCGCAAACCCCTCGCCTTGCTGCAAGATTTATGTGGACCGAAAATTCGTCTGGGAAAACTACCTCCTGACGGGATTAAAGTGAAAACGGGTGATGAAGTAACCTTTGTGTTAAACGAGGAAGGCAACAACCCGGATGAGATTCCCTTACCCATTCCCACGCTGTTTGCTATGGTGCGCGTAGGTGAACCAATTTCGATTAATGATGGTCGAGTCAAATTGATTGTCACGGAACGAGATGCGGATAGCATTCGCGCCTTGGTGAAAATTGGTGGACTCCTGTCCTCTAAAAAGGGGGTTAACTTACCTGAAACCTATTTACCCGTCACCTCTGTCACCGAAAAAGACATGACCGATTTGCGTTTTGGGTTGCAATCGGGGATTGACTGGGTGGCGGTGTCTTTTGTGCGAAGCGCCAGTGATTTAGAACCCGTGCGGCGGATGATTGAAGCCGCAGGCGCGAAAACCCGTGTGATTGCCAAAATTGAAAAACGGGAAGCGGTGGAAAATTTAGAGGAAATCCTCCATACTGCGGATGGAATTATGATTGCTCGCGGTGACTTGGGAGTTGAGACGCCGTTGGATCAAGTACCCTTAATCCAAAAAGAAATTACTCGTCGCTGTAACCAACTCGGTAAACCCGTAATTACAGCCACCCAGATGCTAGAGTCAATGATCAGCGCTCCTGATCCGACTCGCGCTGAAGCCACGGATGTCGCCAACTCAATTTTAGATGGGACGGATGCGGTAATGCTTTCGGGTGAAACTGCTGTGGGACAATATCCCATCGCCGCCGTGGAAATGATGAACAATATAGCGATCCAGACGGAAAAAGCCCTAGCCGAAGGATTGCAAACCTCGTCTGAGTTTCCCAGTTGCAGTATTAGCACCACCGAATCTGTCGCCGAAGCCGCTTGTCATATTGCTAGTCAATTAGGCGCACGGGGAATTATGTGTAACACTTCCTCCGGTGGTTCCGCCCGCCTGGTGTCTAAGTATCGCCCCAAAACCCCGATTATTGCCTTTACGCCAGAAGAAAGTACCTATCGTCAGTTGGCTTTGTCTTGGGGAGTGCAACCTTATCTGATTACCCCGGTACACAATGCTGAACAGATGTTAACTAATGTGGTGAATGCGGCGGTGGAGATGGAGTTAGCTGAGTATGGGGACAAGGTAGTGATTACCTCCGGTGTTCCCATTGGTACGCCAGGAACCACCAGTTTGATCAAAGTTCACAAGATTGGACAGGCGATCGCCTAAAATGTGATTGATCTTATGTGATTGGTCTTCTTTCATTTAGGGGCGACCCACACCGCGTCAATGTCCATGTAGGGGCGACCCGCCTGCATTAATCCGCCACGGTAGTCCACTCAATCCGATCGGGTCGCCCTCCACCCAAAGGTTCATGCGATCGCGTAAAATGTGATTGATCTTATGTGATTGGTCTTCTTTCATTTAGGGGCGACCCACACCGCGTCAATGTCCATGTAGGGGCGACCCGCCTGCATTAATCCGCCACGGTAGTCCACTCAATCCGATCGGGTCGCCCTCC
>NZ_JAVJUO010000241.1:0-43045 GCF_040220555.1 Coleofasciculus sp. C1-SOL-03 | reverse complement strand
CAATCCCCAATTTATCCCGACCGATTTGGGATGCGATCGCGCCTAAAAATCGCCTAGGTTTTGTTGTCCAGTTTAAGCTTAATCTATAAATCTGATATTGGCACAATAAATCCAATGTAGGGGCGGGTTTAGGGATAAAATTAACCCAGAAACCAATAACCTTTCAACAAAACCCGCCCTTCCCCACCATCTCAGCCAACGGATTACCTCAATCCCCAATTTACCCCGACCGATTTGGGATGCGATCGCGCCTAACAATCGGCTAGGTTTTATTGTCCAGTTTAAGCTTAATCTATAAATCTGATATTGGCACAATAAATCCAATGTAGGGGCGGGTTTAGGGACAAATTAACCCAGAAACCAATAACCTTTCAACAAAACCCGCCCTTCTCCAACCGTTCACCTCAATCCCCAATTTACCCCGACCGATTTGGGATGCGATCGCGCCTAAAAATCGCCTAGGTTTTATTGTCCAGTTTAAGCTTAATCTATAAATCTGATATTGGCACAATAAATCCAATGTAGGGGCGGGTTTAGGGATAAAATTAACCCAGAAACCAATCCAATAACCTTTCAACAAAACCCGCCCTTCCCCACCATCATCGCCTATTCGGTAACAATACCAAAATTAGGATTATAGTCGCCGATCCAAACTCGTAAGCCGGGGAATATTTCTTGAGAGTAAGCATTGGCTAGCTTGGGAGTGACGCCGACGGCATAGTGCAGCAGGAGTCGCCATTCTTTTTGACTCAATCTCTGTTGCTTTTGCGCTAATTCAATCAGTTGTTTGGCGGTGTCTTCTAGGGGGATAATCACATTGACGTTATTATCCTCAATCATTTGGAAGTGAGTATCGATATCTTTGAACATAAAGCCTTCTCTTCGCTTTTGAATATCCCGCTGATCTAAATTAACCGCAGGATTGGCTAAAAAGCTTTTGAAATAGTCTTGACAACTGGCTTCATCGTGTAAAGATTGACCCGCTTTGAGTAAATTGCGGGTGATTTGAATTTTGTCCCTGTCTTGCTGCGGAAACCCTTGATTTTTGAGTTCAAATATAGTAAGATAAGCGTGATTTAATATATGATTCCGGTTCACTCGTCCTGCGGTTTGAACGATAGAATCTAAACCCGCGATCGCACGATACCCAGCCGCGAAGTCTATATCTACTCCGGCTTCGATTAACTGGGTGCTGATCAGATAAACAGGCAAATCCTGATTCAAGCGATCGCGCACTTGGCTGAGTACCCGGCGACGGTGGGCGGCGTACATATTCGTACTCAGGTGAAAGGTATTTCCCAGTTCCGATAATACCTCAAATCCCTGACGGGCATCGATTTTAGCACTAACAACGACAAGGGCATTCTTCAGGGAACGTTGGCGGATATCCTGGAGTAAATCACGCCAATCCCAGGCTTGTGGCTGATAGTGATACTCGACTCGCTGGAGTGTTTTGGCGTGGTTTTGACGCTGATTTAACGGTACAATATCGCGAATTTCTGGCAGATCAAGAATCCCATACCAGGGTTGAGTTGCTGAACAGAATACCACAGAACAATTCCACTTGTCCACCAATCCCCGTAACATGGACATGATTGGATTGAGGTAGTTTGTCGGTAATGCCTGAACTTCATCTAAAATAATCACACTATTGGTGATGCGATGCACTTTCCGGCATTGGCTGGGGCGGCGACTAAACAGACTTTCAAACAGTTGAACGGTTGTGGATACAATAATCGGATAATCCCAACGTTGGGCGGCGAATTGGTAATGGTGTAATTCGTCAGTATGGGTATCGAATACCACACCACTATGATGTTCTAATACCGCATTTTCCGAGAAACTCTCTCGATAAACTTGGGCGGCTTGTTCAATAATACTGGTGAACGGTGGACAGTAAATAATTCGTTTTTGCTGGTAGTTTTGGGCATGATGGAGGGCAAATGCCATGACACTTAGGGTTTTCCCTCCACCCGTGGGCGTGGTGAGGCGAAAAAATCCTGGTTTTAGGGTGGCGGCGGCTTGACAATGGTGATAAATGTCCCGGCGAATGGCGTTGATGGGGGTATCTGCTGCATTTTGGATCAGATGGTGATAGTGGGTTTCAAATTGGGGGATTAATTGGTCTAGAGTTGGAGGGGTAACGGTATCCCCGTCACCCAAAAATCGGGCAGCACTTTCTCGATCTGCATCAACTAACGCCGAGAAAATAATCCGAATTAATAACTCTTCGGTGAGAGGATGTTCCGGATGATGGGAAGGACAAGTAAAGAAATTATCGCCTAATTCATCTTTAGCGATCGCCTGGATAGATTGCCAATGCTGATCCCCTTTCAGCTTCTGCTGGATACCACCTGCGCCACCGAGATTATGTAATCCAGAATGATGTCCTAAAATGGCAAATGCTACGCCATGAAGTCCTTTTTTCCAGGCTAACTCTGCACCATGAATAGCATGTCCAGGAGATTTACATTTATTCCCAGCAATACTAGCTTGTAAATACTGCTGCCAAGCGGGGTCAAATTTACCTAAATCATGCCATTTTCCAGCGATTTCAGCTAGGGGGTGAACAGAAGCCGCGATCACGCCTGTTTCTTCTAAATGTTCTTTAACCGTTTGAACAGTTCCATCTTGACGAGGAGGGCGAGAAATCCGGATGTTAGACTGAGGCGATTGATCAGGCATTATAGAATGAGTTTGTGGAGAATCTGAAGTCATGGTTGGGTATTTCTAATTCATTCTTACTCCCCTCTCCCCTGGTGGGAGAGGGGCTGGGGGTGAGGGGGTTTTCATTTATAAATGCTATAAAGGTAATCATACTGAATCCTCAACGGAACAGGAGATGAGTAGCCAAGCCAACGAAATCACCTTCAAAATTTGGGGCGATCGCGCTTTATTTACCCGCCCCGAATTTAAAACTGAACAAGTCAGCTATGATGTAATTACCCCCTCCGCCGCCAAAGGAATCGCCGAGTCTATTTTCTGGAAACCTGAAATTCAGTATCAGGTGATTCAGATTAGTATTCTCAAATCCATTCAGAAAGCTTCGATTCTACGGAATAGCCTAAAATCGCGCCAATCTTATCGTACTGCCCAAAGTGGAGGAATCCTAGAAATTGAGCGCGATCGCACCCAGCGACATGCCCTAATTTTAAACGATGTCGCCTATTTAGTCACGATTCAGATGCAGCGTCAGTCTCATGCAACTGATCCCTTAACCAAATATCTGGAAATATTTAAACGCCGATTAGCCAAGGGGCAATGTTTTCAGCAACCCTATTTAGGCTGTCGAGAATTCGTGGCGTATTTTAGTCAGCCAACGGATAATGAACAGCCCATTGATTTAACTACCGATTTAGGATTAATGCTGCATCATATTGAGTTTACATCAGAAGGAGTAAAACCGATATTTTTTCGCGCCTCGATTCAAAAGGGTGTGATGGATTGTCGGGTAGGTTGATGAATCTGGCGACTGGAAGTCGCAGCTACACAAACCAAGTCCGCCTGCGCGGACTGGATTAGAAAGTCCCCCTTATAGATCCCCCTTCCGTCCCCCTTCAAAAGGGGGAGACCAGATGTTGCTTCGCATTTTTTGCATGGGGATTTAGGGCGATCGAACAGTGACATTGAGACAATCCAACTGACAACAAAACAATGACAATACTCCCGGAATCAGTCCAACTCTATCACAGCATTCAAAGTCCCCCTTTTTAGATCCCCCTCCCGTCCCCCAACCCCCCTCATTCCCCCCGACAAGAGGGGGGAGACCAGATGTTGCTTCGCTTTTTGTTTCATGGGGGAGACCAGATGTTGCTTCGCATTTTTTGCATGGGGATTTAGGGCGATCGAACAGTGACATTGACAAACTCCAACTTATAATAAAACTATGACCATACTCGCTGAATTAGTTAAACTCTCCCACACCCTTAACCTTCCCGCCAAAGCCTACGCCGAATCGACAATTTACTGGCAAATTATTCTCAATTCCGATGGCAGTTTTAATCGTCTTATTGAACTCACTACCCCCCAATATGACCGCAAAGGTAAAGCCAAAAAGCCGAAATCGGGTCAAAAAATATCCTGTCCCCATATTCGCCGCAATGCGATTCAGCCTAAATTAATTACCGATACCGTTGACTATATTTTCGGTGATGGAGAAAAAGCTCAAGCCTATCGCGCCCTCTTACAACGCTGTTATCAAGCCACACAAGAACCAGCGGTTCAGGCTATCTTAACCTTCCTCAATTCTCATCCTCAACTCGAAGAACTTCAACCCAAGCAAACCGTCACTTTTACTATCGATCAAGTCCCTGGCTATATTCATGATTTACCCGCCGTGCAACAATTTTGGGCGCGATATATAGATGAACTCACCGCCAGCGATCGCCCGGTGATGCAGTGTTTAGTGACGGGGGAAGAATTACCCGTAACCACGAAGTTTTCCTTGCAGATTAAAGGCGTACCGGGGACAAATTCGGCGGGGGCTTCTTTAATTAGTGCCTATGATAAATCCTGTTCGTCTTACGGGTTATCGGGTGCATTAGTTTCACCAATTAGCGCCGAAGCTGATGAACAATTTTCCCAAGCCCTGAGTTATCTGTTACGGGACGACAATCATCATATTAATATTGGCAACACAACCTTTGTTTTCTGGGCAGATTCTGGGGGAATGACGCGGCATTTATTTGAAACGCCAAGTGTAGAAACCGTGCGAGATTATCTGAATCTATTCCACAAACCGCAACAAATCAACCCGGATTGGGAGTTTAATATTTTGGCATTATCCGGTTATACCAGTCGATTAGTGGTTCGGGATTGGATTCATGGTAAAGAACCGGAGTTTGTTAATCACTATGAACAATGGTTAAAGCGTCAAGAAGTGATTGGCTGGAATCAGTTTGATCATCGCGGATATTTGGGCGTCTGGCGGTTGGCGGCGGCGGGGTATCGGGAAGCGAAAGAAATCCAAAGTCGCACGGTAACTGCATTGATGCGAAATGCGGTTTATGGTGAAGCTTTGCCCATGGATTTAATCCAACGAGTTTGTAGTCGAAATCGCATTGAGCAAACCGTGAGTTATCCCCGTGCGGTGCTATTAAATATGTATAGTGAAGGAGTGAAACAAGTGAGGAAACAGCAAGGGAAAAAGGTGATCACAGAAGAAGAAGCGATCGCGTTTCAGTATGGGCGACTTTTAGCCACCTACGCCAAGTTACAACGGGCGGCTCAAAAAAGCGATTTAGCTAATACCAATGCGGTTAAATGTTATGCCACAGCCGGATTTTCTCCCGTTCCCATGAGTCATCGCCTCGCATCGGGGGCAAAAAATCATTTAGCTGTATTAGAGGGTGGATTAGCCCAGTGGTTTGTCTCCCAGCTTGCCCAGATTAATGGCGCGATCGCAGAATTGGCTCAAACTACAGCTATTCCCACTACGTTTAGTATTGGCGCTCAAGCTTATTTTGATTTAGGCTTTTGGAGTGAGTTGAATACGAAGAAAAGCAAAGCGGAAACAACCGATGAATGATGTCACAAATGACCAATAACCAATGACGAAGGACAAAGAACCAATGACGACTCACCTTGACCCCAGCAAAAAACATGACTTTATCTGGCTATTTGACTGCACCAATGGCAATCCCAATGGTGATCCCGATGCCGATAATACACCCCGAACCGACTTACAAACCGGACATGGATTAGTCACCGATGCTTGTCTAAAACGCAAGATTCGCAACTTTGTCACCCTGGCATCAGATCAGCGGATTTTTGTCAGTGAAGGCGCTATTTTAAATGAGGCAATTGATGAAGCGGTTTCGGCTAAAGGGTTGACCGATAAAGTGGATGCCAAGAAAAAAAGGCTAACCAATCCCAAAGATGTTGACGAAGCACGGGATTGGATGTGTCAGAATTTCTATGACATTCGTATGTTTGGCGCGGTTTTATCTACGGGGAAAAATGCCGGACAAGTGCGTGGTGCGGTACAATTAACCTTTGGGGAATCTCTTGATCCGGTGCTACCGATGAATTTATCAATTACCCGGTGTGCCGCAACGGATAGCAATGAACAGGGGAAAGAGAATAAAACCATGGGGCGGAAAAATATTATTCCCTACGGATTGTATAAAGCCCATGGGTTTTATTGTCCCCAATTTGCCAAACAAACCGGGGTAACGGAGGCGGATTTAGCGTTATTTTGGCAAGCATTAGTCAAGTGTTTTGAGTTTGATCGTTCCTCCGCCAGGGGAATGATGGCAACTCGTGGGGTATGGGTGTTTAGTCACGAGTCGGCGTTGGGAAATTATCCGACTCATAAACTGTTTGAGTTATTGAAGATTGAAAACCGCACACCGGAAAAACCACCACGAGTATATAGTGATTATGATGTGCGGATTGTGGGTGATATTCCAGAAAATGTGTTTCAATCCTCATTCCCCCCGAAGGGGAATTGTTAGTGGGCGATCGCGCCTGGATAATCCCGGTGTATTTGTTTCAATCCTCAATCCCCCCGAAGGGGAATTGTTAGATTTGGCGTACTTCTTTCTCGGTTATATTTGACATGTTTCAATCCTCAATCCCCCCGAAGGGGAATTGTTAGTGTACGGTCAAAATCAAGCCTGAAACCTTCTGGTGTTTCAATCCTCAATCCCCCCGAAGGGGAATTGTTAGCTCCCATTCTGGATGTTCGCAGCTTTGATACTCTAGTTTCAATCCTCAATCCCCCCGAAGGGGAATTGTTAGGTATCGTCGATATTTTGTCCTAGATTAGATGTTGTTTCAATCCTCAATCCCCCCGAAGGGGAATTGTTAGCTTAGGTGACGGCAACGTAATGTCGCGGATATTGGTTTCAATCCTCAATCCCCCCGAAGGGGAATTGTTAGCAAGGACAGCCGTCACTCTTGCCGCTACCGTATAAATATCGTTTCAATCCTCAATCCCCCCGAAGGGGAATTGTTAGAGCCGCATCCTGAAAACTGCTCTGGGTAAAGATTCCAGTTCACGAATGCGCGGCTGACCTATTTTACCTATCATATCTACCCCTGTCAAAGAATGAAAATCGCTGAAACCCTTACCCTGTAAGGAGCGCGGCTGCCCTTCACCGTCAAAACCTGCCAAAGCCTTACCCCCACTGCATTACAGCCAAAAATTTGGGTTCGCTCAAAAAAACACCTACCCCTTCGCGCAAAATCCGGCTCCAACACCCTTTATTCTCCGAGAGTGAATTATATTGAGTAAGTAGTCGGACTGGCATAAAACAGTACTGTATTAAGTGCAAGTAAATCGTCCTCAAACCCTTGCTGTTCCCTGTTCCCTGATCTTAACTTTTAACTTTGATGAAAGTCCACCTACTTACAGCGCTTTTCAAGTAAGTGAGGTACACAGACAGATCCCCGACTTCTCCAAGAAGTCGGGGATCTTGCTTAAGGCTGTACCTCATCAACCTGAAATCTGCTGTATAACTCTTGCATTAATTAGATATCGATAAATCAGCGCTAATAACTGTACTTAATTACGCTCTGCCAAATGCTCGTTTCACACTTGTTTGATTCAGGTAATATAAAATCACTCCAGCAATGATGATGGAGATAATCGAACCCACAATATTACCTTCTGCAAATCGCCCATAGAGAGCGTTAATGATGCTAGTGATTTGGAATACAATCGTGAAACTCCACGCCCATTGTTTTAAAGTAAACAAGCCATAAGCCACCACTAGATACAGTACGCCAAGGATAAGCGCTATAATAACACCAAAGATCACCACGCCTGCACCAACAACTTCTGCTTGCGCCTCACCCTCCACATTACTCACGAATCCGCCAAGCACAGTCGCTCCCAATCCGGCGAGAATATACAGGATACCTCCAATGATACTGAGAACAGCGAGAATCGTCACCCCAGTCGGTCGTCCATTCGCCATGACAATTTCTACTCTGATTCTATTGTTGATGTTTTTAACAATCTCATTACTGGGCTGAGTCGTCAAGGGATACGCGATGGTGTGCGTTGGAAAATTCCCATGTCTTCATTGATTAACGAAGTTGGCGCTCGATTCTGTTGAGTTTCCTTACGTCAACCCAACCGACACCCTGACAGCTTGCCCATTATAAGCGGCGAGTCATTGCCATGACAGCATCAACAGTCAATTGAGGCAAATTACCCAAAATAGGCAAAGCCTCTGAACCTGAACAGATGGTTGGTAAATTATCTCCCTGCCATACCCAAACCTGTTCACTTCCGGAGTCAATTAACCAAGCTAATTGTGTACCATTGCTGAGACAATGGAGAATCTTTTTCTGTAAATCTAACGTACTTTGGTCAGGTGAGCGAATTTCAATCAACCAATCGGGTGCGCCATCAAAAGGTCCATCCTCTTCCGACAGACGATCAATCCTAATAATAGAGATATCTGGGACTGGAGAATAGGGCGGAACTAAACAACGTAGTTCTTGTACCGCTTCAAACCTATCCGTATGACGGTTAATATAATTAACCAGATTGCGTTGTAGCCGCGAGTGAAAAAGGGTTGGCATCGGCTTTTGTATCGCACACCCATTGATCAATTCCCACGCTGGAGACGACTCAATATTAGGTTGAGACAGAAATTCAGTGAGTGGGGTAGTTAGGATTGAACTCATTAGGGTTGGCTGAATCAGTATTGTGGTGAAGGGAGGGAACAGGAAACAGGGAACAGGGAACAGGGAACAGTAAGGATTTGAGGTTGATTTACTTGCACTTAATACAGTACCGTTTTATGCCAGTCCGACTACTTAACTTACCCTTAATACCAAATCCGGGTTAGCCACCCCTATTATAATTCAGTCCGCGTAGGCGGACTTTGCTTGTGTAGCAGCGATTTCAATCGCCCTGGCAAAAAAAGGGTAACTAATCCGAACAAGATTGCTCAAATCTCTTAACCTTCTCTACATCTTGAGGTTCACCAGGCGGTACAGTTCTCTCATCCATAAAATACATCTCAAAACTCTCCAATTCCTTACCGCCTTCATGGGTAGCATTCCACGTCCGACAGAGATACTGTCCATAATAAGGATAAAGCTTTTTCCCGATCGCTCGATTTAAATTGATGAAATAAACCCGCCATTGCTGATTCCCATAAATAGCCTTTAGCTGCTTAGGAGTCGGCTTTTCCCAATTCACCGCACCCCCACCGAGAAGAACATCGATTTCACTGCCATTCTTCAGTTTACCTTCAATCACATGCCAACCATCATCGAGAGGCGGTGACGGCGCAAAAATACTCCACGACTGATCCAATCGCGTCAAACGACTCACCGGATCAATGCGCTGAAATGTCCGGCGATTCAAAAACTTATGCGTCGCACTAATCCAGTCATCTTTCTCAACCGGTCGTCGGGTAAAGGTTTGAGCCGCAAAACTGCGAAGATTCCAAATAAATGTAAACATTAGTAAAATTAACGCGATCGCATTCAGCAGCCGTGAAGGACGCACCTCAATCGGGCGAAACTTGAGCGGCTTCGTCAACATCCCCGCCGTGCGTCGATTAGATGCTATTGTCTCATAAAACCTTGTCCCTGCTGCCATGACTGGACGCCATCTCAACACCCTAGCCAAGAACCCAAATAACGGCGACAGACTAACCACATAGGCGATAGCTTCAAACTTAAAATGTCGATTATCTTGCCAATCCACAACCACCCAAGAATTTTGGGCTTCCATATCCGCACAAATCGACGCATCATCTTGAGCCATTCGTAACGGAGTTCTCGGCAAAATTAAGACCGTGCGAATTAGGTGGACAACCTTCTTACAAAAGCCACAATCGGCATCATAATAAATCCTTAACCCGCGACGTTTATCGGTATTCAACCGCTTAGCCAGTCCATCCCAAACCGGACTCGGAAGCAGCGCTAGCCACGTCGCCATACTCAGAAACGATAAAACCCCCAGTTCAAAACTTAACTCAAACCCAACATGTAACAGAATAAACGAAACAATCGCCACGCAGCGGAAAAAGCTATTCCGGAAGGGAATAAATATCATCAACGGTCCAATCCATTCAAACCAGAGGGCGCTGAATGTAATTGCTTTTAACAGGAGTGGCGGAAAGCTCAGTAAAAATAGACCAAATCCCGATACATACTGATCGAAACTTAAAGAATAATAAACCGCATCGCCTTGGGGCCACCAAATCTCACTCTGGGTTTTATATGCCGCCGACCACATATAAATAAAGCAGAGTTGTACCATCAAGGCAAACGTCGCACCAGAGACAACCCGCTTCGGTAACGGTTGGGTTGATGTATTCAGCGCACTATCCACCGAATAACAGGCACCCAAGGGTAAAAACATAGCCCAAAATAGGATGGCTCTCAGCACATCATCGGCGGCAAAAATTAAAGCCGGATTACGGTTTTGTAGAGAGATAACTAACGCCCACGTCGCAATTGTTGCGAGTCGGGTGCGATATCCCACCAACATCGCCAAGGCGATAAAAAATGCCAATAAAAAAAGTAGCCCTTGGACAAAAGGCTGACCGCTAATTAAATGGATCGAAAAGTACCAGGAATTGAGGAATTCGTCAATTAGGGCGCTACGCGGGAGAATCCCATAATCCGTATAATGAGCATTTAACCCTTTAACCCGGATGATTAAATCCCAAATCACCATCAACGCCAGACCGATGCGAAAAACTGCTAGCGATCGCAGGTCAAGCCCAAACACTTCCTCTATCTTAGCGGCTAAAGGACGTTTAGTTTTTACTTTATCACCAACCATAATCAAATAAGTAGGTGGACACAATTAAAGTTAGCGGTGGAGATTAGGGAACAGGGAACAGGGAACAGGGAACAGTAAGGGTTTGAGGCTTGTTTACATAACTTAATCTAGTTAAATTTATTTCCACCAACCTACTTACACCTTCTTTGGTATCGAGAAAACCCGTTCAGCACTTGAACCCGTTTTAAGTTAGCCCGATGAACTCCGAAAATTCGACATTTCCTGACTTGACTTACTTCGCCCCGGTGCGGTCTTTCTTAACAAAGGGTTCTAATCCTTCAGCCAGTTCTCTCGCTCTAATTTTCCGACTGTCCGGTAAAAGGTGGTGGTGCGTATCCGCAAACAAACTCGAATCACTTTTTAAGTTAAACGTTTCTTGATCATAGGCGATTACAGGGGCAATTTTTTCTAACTCCGTCGCAATCTTTCTCATATTCGCGATCGACTCTTGCTCGGTACTCGCATAGACCCACGGTAAGGATAAAACTAAAGTAGCGCCTTTGGCTTCCACCTGCTCCCGAAATTCCGTGATTCGGTCTATGGCATGAGCAGAAATCGGTTGCTTAATTTTCCATTTCCACCACTTACCATGGCGGACTTTTGTCACTGTGGGGTCTCCTCGGTCAGTAAAGGGATCGGAATAATATCCCGTCATTTCGCCTTTTTCAATCAAATCTATTGTCGATTTCGTCAATCCTCGTAGAGTCGGTGTCCCCACCAGCAATAGGTTTTCAGCAAGCTGCTGAGGCGGAACATCACCCAAACCTGGTCGTCCAATGGCAATCCCAAATGGCACCGAACGGTCTAACAATCCATCATCATCTAAAAGAATTAAATCTTCAGGAATCAGTAAAACAATATCTCCAGGGCGCACTTGCTCTAACGTACTAGGCAGGATTACATTCAGCCCCACCGGTCCATCCAATCCCAGGTTGAACACCGGAATACCCAGTTCCGCTTCTATCGCCGCCGCACTCGTGGCATAATTCGCTCCTGACCCCCCCACAATCAGCACTCTCGTTGGTGCTTGTACTTGTTCAGCAACTGCCATCTTGTGTTCATACATTTTTCGCAGGAAGCTTAATTCACCGCCATGGTGGACGTTATAAATGTAACCGAGTGACCAAGCGACACCCGCCGTGATTAACCAAGATCCGAGCTTAAAGGGTTTCCACATAAAATTAAAACTATATAACTATACAACCGTTAATTGTAAAGGTTAGGTGAAGGATACGCCATCAACGTGCCGGAGTATTTTACGTTTTGTAAATAAATATGAATATAATCCTCTAAAGACTACCAGGGTTATCAAGCTGTATTGGTCAAAAACAATGGTTTTCCTAGAATAAACGAAATTTTCGGTGGTTGCCACAGATTTTTAAATAAATGTAAAATAAATGGCAGCCATTGCAAATCACGACGCTGCCAAGGAACTCAGTTATATAATGATCAAGTTGTTGCTTGACGCCACGTCGCCTAAACGACTCTGCTAGAGACAATGTTCGGGTTGATGATTAATCGCCACCATACACACTCATGAAAATCAAGCTTGAGCCGATTCCTCTAGGGATCATTGTCATTGGAGTTTTATTTTCACTCTATTTACAATTTCAAATTCCCGAAGATACCTATTTTAGCGGCGATGCTGCGCTCAAATCCTTACTAGCACAGCAGTTAAGTACGGGTGAATGGCGCTTTGATCTTTGGCAACCCACAGAAGCCTGGGTGCGAAATCTTTGGCAGGATGGATTATATCCTTATGCACCACCGTTTGTCTACAATGTAACGGGGCGCTATTACATTACCTTTCCCTTTACGTTTCCCCTAGTCACCGCACCATTTTATGCACTTTTTGGCTTCAGAGGTCTTTATCTGGTTCCGTTAGTTGCTACATGGGCAATCTGGGGTACTTTCTATCTTACCTGTAAACGTTTAAAGGTTAGCGCATTTCATACCTCAATTGCCTTAATTAGTCTGATCTTTGCCTCCCACTTAACCCTGTATAGTGCCATGTATTGGGAGCATAGCCTTGCCGTTGCGCTTTGCTTTGCAGGTATGGCAATGCTGCTAATGCTCGGATATCCATCGGGTTTATCGAAACCCAGTGCTGTAGTCAGTGGCGGTTTAATCGGTTTATCGGCTTGGTTTAGACCCGAGTTTTTGTCTATGGTGGCGACGTTATCCGCTGTGGTAATTATTGCTGCCTTGGCTAAGAGTAATTTTTTGAATTTATTTAACAAGTTTAATTTCAAATCTATCCATTATTTAGCCAAAAATAAGGTAACTTTTATCGCGAGTATGTTTGCGGCAGTTAGCCTATTTTTTGTCGCCAACAAACTGGTTTACGGTCTTTTTCTGGGAATGCATGCGGTAGAAATTGTCGAGGAGTTCTCTTGGACTCGCCGCCTTGCCGAGGCTTGGGGCAATTTCCAGGAACTCAGTGTCGTCGGATTTGAGTATTTCCCGATCGCCTTTTTTCCGCTACTTTACTTGCTCTTGTATGGCTTGAAGAAACTAGAAGCTAAACTGAACCTGAAAATCATTACTCTGGGTATAATCGGTCTATTAATTGCCGCTGCTGGGTATCTGTTTCTGACCGGAGGTGCGGCTGAGTTAAAGACAGCGATTAAGCAATATAGTCTGCCAATCTTTCTCGCGATCGCGTGGCTGTATGTGTTCAGAAAAATTGAGGTAAAATTCAATGCTAGGATAGGGGTAATTTATCTAATCTGTGTGATGTTCACTGCTGGTGCTTGTTTATTGTTAGATTCTGGTGCAGACGAGATTGCGGTTGGGGGTAAGCAGTGGGGACCGCGATACTTATTGTCTCTTATCCCCCTAGTCACCTGGGTAACGATAGAGGAGTTAAATTTCATCAAGGACAGATCACGTCCCCTTTTCCGATACATCAGCATTTTTACTGTTGTTGTCCTTTTAGCCATTGGTATCCACAAAAACACCTACTTAGGCACAGTGGCGTTGCAGAAAGCGCATCAAGGAGTTCCTCCCGCCACCCAACTCTTGGAAGAAAGTCCAGAACGGGTGATTGCAGTGTCTCATCAATACGCGGCTCAATTGCTAGAACCCCCTCTGAGAGGCAAAAAGTTCTTTTTTCAAGCTGAAACTAGCAATGATTTAGTTAAATTGAGTAAAGTATTAGTGGAGCAGAATCAGGATCAATTTATTTATGTATGCTATCCTTATCGAAAATGCCAGCCACCCGAAGATAGCCAGGATAATCTCCAATTCACTAAAGGTGAGCAGCGCTTTCAGATTGAATTGTCTAATTTAGGTCAGTTTGGCAAATATCCCATCTACGAAGCCTCGATTAAGCAACCCTTGTAGACGAGTAATCGTTGAGCTATACTTTAAGTCTTAGTTAGAGCGCCAATGTCGTCTTGATTTACCCCTACTTTGAGAACCCCAATGTTAATAAAACCTCGCAAAAAGCAACTACAAGAAATTGTTCATCACCAAGAAGTATTTGCCATTATTATTACCACTGAATTTAACCAACCTGGTATTCACTTTTTTACCCCCGACAGCTTTTCGCAACAACTAGCCTACATGAGGCATCCGACGGGAAAAACGATTACTCCTCACATCCACAATCAAGTCCGTCGAGAAGTCTTTTATACTCAGGAAGTTCTGTTTATTAAACAAGGAAAACTCCGAGTCGATTTTTATGACGAACAGCAACAGTATTTAGAGAGTCATATTCTAGAAGCGGGGGATGTCATTCTCCTGATTAAAGGAGGACATGGCTTTGAAGTCTTAGAAGAAGTAGAAATGATTGAAGTCAAGCAAGGTCCTTATGTGGGGAATGAGGACAAGACTCGTTTCCCCGGCGTTGAGAGCAAACAGGTCAAGATAACGGATTAACCAACTATGGGAGAACCAATTCCGGTCAATGAACCTCTGTTAGACGGCAAAGAAAAGCAATATCTCAATGAATGTATAGACACCGGATGGATTTCGTCTGAAGGACCATTCGTCAAGCAATTTGAAGCCGAATTTGCCACTCGTGTGGAACGAAAACATGGCATAGCCGTGAGTAATGGTTCCATGGCTCTAGATGCGGCTATCGTTGCTCTGGGAATTGGTGCAGGGGATGAAGTCATTCTGCCCACATTCACAATTATCTCCTGTGCCACTGCGATTGTGAGGGCGGGAGCGATTCCAGTGGTTGTGGACAGCAATCCTGACACCTGGAATATGGATGTTGAGCAGATAGAAGCAAAGATTACCCCCAAAACCAAAGCCATTATGGTTGTCCATATTTACGGCTTACCTGTAGAGATGGACGCCATCCAAGCGTTAGCCCAAAACTATAACTTATTGGTGATTGAAGATGCGGCTGAAATGCATGGTCAAACCTATAAGGGGAAACCTTGTGGCAGCTTAGGTGATATTAGTACATTTAGCTTTTATCCCAATAAACACATTACTACAGGTGAAGGGGGAATGATCGTCACCGATGACGACAACCTAGCTCAACGCTGTCGTTCTCTGCGAAATCTGTGTTTTCAACCCCAGCAACGTTTTGTCCATGAAGACTTAGGCTGGAACCTACGCATGACCAACTTACAAGCCGCCGTCGGACTGGCTCAGTTAGAACGGTTGGATGAATTTGTAAGTCGTAAACGCCAGATGGGACACCGTTACACAGAACTTCTTGGGAATGTAGCAGGTTTAGAGTTACCCCTTCCCCGCACCGATTATGCGGAAAACATTTACTGGGTGTATGGTGTCGTCTTAACCGATGACGTGCCTTTTGATGCGAAAGAGGCAATGAAACGATTAAGAGAGCATAAAATTGGCAGTCGCCCCTTCTTTTGGCCCATGCACGAACAGCCTGTATTTCATAAGATGGGACTGTTCAAAGGGGAGTCTTGCCCTGTCGCTGAACGTTTAGCCCGCCGAGGCTTCTATATTCCCAGTGGTATGGCGTTAACCCCTGAACAGATAGAACGAGTCGCTGTCACCGTTAAAGAGGTTTTACAGATAAGCGATGGTGAAAGCCCTCGCGATTCATCCGAG
The DNA here is from genome assembly GCF_040220555.1 of Coleofasciculus sp. C1-SOL-03. Taxonomy (NCBI): domain Bacteria; kingdom Bacillati; phylum Cyanobacteriota; class Cyanophyceae; order Coleofasciculales; family Coleofasciculaceae; genus Coleofasciculus; species Coleofasciculus sp. C1-SOL-03. The sequence continues at coordinate 27,246 of NZ_JAVJUO010000241.1, read as the reverse complement.
GGATGAAACTGGAAGCGGGGCAATAACGCAGAACCAGATTCCCAACATTTCTAGGGGATTAGAAACCGTAACCTAATCCCTACTCACACCGCTAAAATTGTGGAATAGGTTAGGTTCGTAGTAGGGGCTTTAGCCCCTGATTTTAAATGAATTAAGCTGAAGTTCCCCCATACAGATGTACTGCACCCAGGTTAAAGCCTTTTACGGTAATGGTTTGAGAGCTCAAACCCCTCAAAAATCGTACCCATGTAGGGCGGCTAAAAAATCGCTCAAAGCCGCACGGTGAGGCAGTTTTGATTTTTTGGCTGGGGGAACTTCAGATTAAGGCTGGTGGGCAATGCCCACCCTACGGTAGCATTTTGGAGGAGGCGCTCATACAATCTTCCCTCAACTATTGCCTGTTGCCTGTTCCCTCCCCTTACCACAACACTTATTCAGCAACCTCTAAGTTCAGGATTTTTTCCGAGAAAGCTGCCAGATAGTTGACACATATTTGCGTCCTTTGACCAAGTAATCCCACAAGTTTAAACCCGTTTTGCTCTCGCCCGCTGTACGAGGTACGCAGATGTAAGGGACTTCCACGAGTTGGTAGCCCAGTCGTTTGGCACGGTATAACAAATCGATGCAGTATTCACCATAACCCCCACGCAGCTTGATGCGCTCCAAGACTTCGGCACGGGCGGCGATGAAGCCACTGGTGTAATCATGTATCCGGCTGTATAGCATCACTCTGGCGAAGGAATTGATAATCCAACTCAGGGTGCGAGCCATTAAACCGTGAGCTCTATCCGTTCCCCCCGGAACCCACCGGGAACCAAAGGCAACATCGGCTTCGTTTTTCTGGATAGCTTGCACCAGCCGGGGTACGTCTTCAGGGGGCATAGAGAGGTCACAATCCATCCAAGTGACGATTCCAGCATTATAGGTGTGAATCGCCTCATCAATGCCACGCTGGATAGCCGAGGTTAGCCCTTTTTCACCAATACGCCGGACTAAGGCAACTCCTACCGTGTTGCCATCCTCTGGTGAAGTAGAGGAAATAGGATAGCGATCGGCAAACTGTTCTACAATCTCCCATGTGCCATCAGGGGAGTTGTCATCAACCACAAGCACCAGGTAAGGTGCCGCGTTACTCGCCAGCAGGCGCTCAATCAGCGCACTAATATTGTCACGCTCGTCGTAAGTCGGCAAGACTGTACAAACCAGTTGATTGGGTGATGCATCTTGAACGTCGGACATTTATCCTCTCCAGATTAGCCATTACCAGAGGAAAGGAGCAGCCGAGAGTAACGTTTTCCCCTTTCTTCTGTTCATAAACATACTCTGAGAGTAAATCCTTGGTCAATTCCCCATCCTTCTAAAACCAAAATCCATAAAACCTTGTAAATTCCCTGAGTTACCGCAAGTCCGGCGAGAGCCGTTATCCCAAAACTTAATCCAGGAGGACTATCGTTAGAATCGTTAGTTCTTGATGTTCAGTCATATAGGATAGCTGACTCCGATGAAATTGCTCAATATTAAACTGTTGCCTGTTGCCTATCCTCACCACAACGCTGATTCAGCAAGCCCTATTGAGACACTGATTATCTATTTATCCTGAATCAAAACCCTATAGATAACCATCACGCTCTTGTCAATTCCAAATCCTGCGCCACCACCGACTCGGTTGAGTTTCCGGAATATCCATTTTCTGACGAATATCGCCAATTTGCCATCCCGTCAGCTTGGCTAACGTCTGCGCCTCCTGTTCAAATCGTTGATTCAACGTGCGTTTATACTCATCGGCGGCGGGGCAATTCATTTCCCCGGTGTAAGGATGTCGCAAGACATATCGACCTTGAAAGTTTTGCCGACTCCCTGTTGCTTGGAACATTAAATCTTCGGGAAAGGTATCACGAGTGTAGCGAACGTGTAAACGGCTAATAAAGACATTATTTGCTGCATTAGGATTTAACCAAAACACACCCGCTTGCTCTAATTCATCTCGGCTTAAGGGGTCAGCCGCACAGGGATCGCACCATCCCATATCCCAGGCATATTCTAAAAACGCCACTTTTTTCTGTTCTTGCTCATACGCCCTCTGAAACATGGCTTTATAGAATTGATCAAACTCATCCTTAACAAATAGAGGAAGTCCCACATTAGACGGGATTTGAACCGTGCGATAATTAGTCACCTCTGCTTGACCGTTGGGGGATAAAATATAAACAATTAAATCTTGCTCAGTTGTGGCATTAATCATTCCTAAACGAATCGGTAACATAAAACGCGGTGATTCATAAGCCATCTGTAAAGGGCGGAGCAATTGAGAACCCCCTGATTCAAATTCTTTCAGATTAACTTTCGCCACGAAAAACTTCATATTTTGGCGAATATACGGTTGTAGTAGCCGACTAGCACCACGCGGGATGCGATAATTATTACGCCTCAGCCAGGTTTCCAACCCATCCGATTCTTTAGCACTGAGAATTAAAATATCGTATTCGCCAACTGAAAAACGCGATTCTACCGTAACACCTAAAGCACTGTCTCCCCGATTTCCTGCACTATTATCTGCTGATGATGTTACTCCTCCCGATAAAGATCGAAGTTCCCTTGGTGCAGGAGGCATACAGGGATTTGGATCAAAATATTCGACTAATCGCGGCGCACTAAACCCATCGAGTCGTTCGATAATCTTGGGATTTCCTACCTGTACTTGTTCTTGCTCTAACACCACCGGAACAGGCACAACCACGGCAAAATCTTGAACATCTCCTTGATAGTCATTCGCCATCGTCAAAATCGTGCGATCGCCATCCCGTGCGATAATCACTTGAGAGGCTTGGTTGTAAAGCTGTGTATCTGCTTTTGCCACATAAAATCCACAAAAGGCTAAGGCTTTTGGCGCAAATATCATGATGGCAAAAACTGCCAAAGCTAACGCAATTAATACCTGTAATAGCTTTTTCATCATCGGCTCACATTTTCGTCATTGGTCATTGGTCATTGGTCATTTGTCATTCCCAAGAGATTAGGGTATAGTTAAACAACTTAATGGGAATGAAATCAACTCCATTAACTTACTTCCTGACTTTTTCTATTTACCAATCAACCGTCACCTGAAAACTTCCAAACAAATCTTGGTGATGCCCAAATCCAATCTAAAAGCAGTGTTAGAGGAGAAAGGGCAAATAATGCCCAGAAAACGGCTGTAGACATAAAGAAATGATTTCGCAGAATAAAGGTTAAAATCGCAATACTGACAGCCCAGAGTAAACGACTCACCCTAGCATTGGGAATCGAGCGAGGATCAGTTAACATAAACAGGGCAAACAACAAAAACGAGCCACTCATCAACCGATGCGCCCAGACATCCCATGTCCAGCCCAACCAAAGATTGCGAACGGCTTCGAGTAACGCATAAGCACCGAAAAAAGCCGCCGTTGTATCCCAACGCCCCACTCGTTTTAAAATCATGCCCCCAGTTCCGGCAAATAATAGGACATACCAACCCCCCTCTCCCCACTGTCCTGGAGAAATCCAGGCATCCTTTGTCAGGATTAAAACTGAAATTATGCCAAAATTAGCCGGATTAAAAAAATGTTTACCTTGGAATCGAAACAGAAATTTACTTAAAATCGCCAGTACCCCTGCCAAGATCATCGTGCTGTACTGATCGACTCGCAGGAGTAAACTTAACCCTAATGCCGTAATCATGGCACTTTTGAGGGATATTAGGGATTGAGGATTGGGGATTAGTAAACATTCCTGCTTGTCTCTCCAGACGCGCCATGTAGAGACGTAGCATGCTACGTCTCTACTGATATACTGGGTCAGCAAACAAGTCGCGATCGCAACACCGATAAACTGAGGCTGTAATGTCCAATCTCTCGTACCAATACCCAATACCAGGAACAGTGAGAGAAACAGAATCTGATAGTCTCTGGGATCATGTTGCTGCATTTGAGAACAGGAATAGAGAAAGGGAAAGGAATTCAGACGCCAGCCCGGTTCTGAACCTCCAATCCCTGTTTGCGATCGTGTACTGAGTTGTGCCTGTAATCCTTTTGCCAGTATGCCCCACCCCCATCTTTACCCCTGAGTTGTTACCGTTTTTGTAACTGTACTTAAGCTCAACTCACAGACTCCGCCAAAATCCTGCGAATTTGAGTATCCACAATATCGGGTTGTTCCACCATTGCCAGGTGACCACAATTAGGAATTTCAATCACATTAGCACCGCCATTTTGAAAAAGCTTATGGAAGCTCGCCAGATGGCGCACATATTTAGGAGCCATTACCGTATCATTCGCACCTGCTAAAAAATAAACAGGCTGCTGAAGCTGTGAGACCATTTGAGGCAAACGGTGAACCTCAGCCTCGGTTGTCGAATCCAAGAGACTCCTCAGTGCTGCTTCTGGGTGAGCCACAACAAAATCAATCACCCGTTGTCGTCCCCAACGCCGTGCTAGGGGACGCGCCACCTGCGCTCGTGTAAACAGTACATCAATCAAGGGCAGATAACATAACCACTGAGGGCGGCGTTTGACCAACTGTTTCCCGACATTGCGAAATCGTTCAAACTCTTCTTTTAAATAAATGCCGCCCCCCGCATTCAGACAAATCACCCCCTTGACCCGTTCTGATGCCACTGATGCTCCCCACAAGGCAATGCTGCCACCCAGAGAGTGACCAATCAGCCAAGCGTTATCGATATCCAGCTTTTCGAGTAGAATACCTAAATCCCTGGCATAAGCCGCAAGGGTGTAGTTGCTGGTCGATAAATGAGTGGCATCAACGCCAGTCGATGAACATTGAGCTGATGTCAATGCAGCACTATCGTTAGCCGCCGCCTCGCCACAGGTAGTAGTTCCCAAACCCGATTTAGGGTTGGGTGTTTTATCAGTTGGGGATTGAGAATCACCAAATCCCCGCAAATCATAGACTAAACATTGATAATCATTATCTAATCGGTCAATCAGTGGTTGCCAATAGTTACGACTTAACAGCCAGCCATGGATAAAGACCAAAACTGGGGACGAGGATGCCCTAGGAGGTGTTAATTCGTAGGCGTGGGTAGCCCCTAGAATCTCAATCGTTGCCATACATCCATCCTATCCGAGAATTGGGACAGGTGGTCAAGAGGGTGATGGGGTGAGGGGGTGATGGGGAGACGCACAAAGCACCATATCATCAACAGCTTGGGCGAAAGTTCCTCAACCCGCCTCGACACACTCAACACTCAAAACCGACGCCCTAGTAATCGCTGTCGAACACTTTCGGCAATTTTCTGACCTAAATATTCAGGAATCAAGTTTTCATTGGGACCGAGCAAGTAGAGAATGAGGCGGGTACGCCCACGCCAGACGAGTAAGTTAGCGTTGACGACGAGTAAGTCTTCTTGCCAGACAGCGTACATTACCTTATAAAATAATCCCGGCTGGTTATCGGCTTCGATTAACAGGGCGGGTAGATGAAATACGGGATCGACATAGAACTCAGTTTCGACTTGTTCTAAGCCAGCATCTAGATTAAATTCTACTGCTAGCATTTCTTCGACTTCAAAACGTCCTGCCAATGCCTCCCGAATGGCACGGCAGACGTTATCGGCTGTTTTGGAGGTCAGGGCTTTGCTACCACGAGATACGACTAGCTTGATGAACACCAACATGGGGGGACTGATTTGACCATGAAGACTCAAGCTGTGAATCGTCAATCCATAAGCCGCTAAAACCCCAAAAATATCGCTAAGGAGAAAAGACTGGTTACGGTAGGCAAAATGTAGAGCGCTTTTCGAGCCTTCGGGTTTGATCTCAATCACGACGCGCCGAGTTTTGTAGAGTTTATAAGCCAGTCTCAGGTTTTGTAATTGGATCTCACTACTGACAAACTGCTCATAAAATTCTGGAAACGCCCGGTTGAAGCGCTTCAGCAGTTCTAGTGTTGATGATTTCAGACCCGCAGCCATAAGTAGGGGGAGAAGGCGTTCGCTTTGGTTAAAAGCTTTTAGGATAGCCCAGCAAGTTCAACCTCAAGGCAAAAACCTGCCGTATCTGGTTAATCTCTCACAAATTCGGCACAATAGCCTCAGTCTAGCTAAAGAAGGTCTTGCCTTGAGTCACAATTTGCCACTGATCGCCAAACTTTAAGTGTAGGCGATTAACGGAGGGGTAGGGTCAATGGCATCCGGAGCAACTTAAGCCACAACCCTTGCCAATTCTGGTTTACAGCCATTCAAGGCAGACCTAGCCTCGCTCCGAGTCATTTCCTGATGCGTATTGCTCCAATTGTGATACGATAAGCATGTCAGGTGAGAGTTGTCCTACTGGAGGTCACTCATGATCACAGACAACTCCACACACTGACTTGATGGAGTGCAGTGTGGGGCTTCTGAAAGCCTTTGTCATTAGCCTGAGTGCTACTGTTCAAAACGTCAACGTTTTGAATAATCGTCAAGCTAACCCGTTAGATACATCTAGCCGTAAGTAGCTGGGGCTAGGTCTTGTGTAACGGATAACCAGTATAAAATGCTATAGCCACATCGGCATGGGTTTTTGGAAGAGCTTTTTTGGCAGTGCTGACACTGCTTCGACATCGACAAAATTTGAAGGGGATGCCGTTTCCAATTTCAGCGAGTCTCCAGCGTCTGGCGATCGCTCTGACCATGGGCGTATCCTGTTTAGTACGGATCGAGAATTCGATCTGTATGAATTAGAGGAGCTTTGCGACGCCGTGGGTTGGTCACGACGACCGATGCGAAAAGTGCGTAAAGCCATTCAGTATAGTTTCCTAGTGGTGTCCATGTGGCAGCAGCGAGGGAACACTCGGCGTTTGATTGGCTTTGCCCGGGCGACATCTGACCATGCCTTTAATGCCACAATTTGGGATGTGGTGGTTCACCCCCAATTCCAAGGCAAGGGGCTGGGTAAGGCGTTGATGAAGTACACCATTAAGAAACTTCGCAGTGAAGATATCAGCAATATCACTCTCTTTGCCGATCCCCAAGTGGTCAATTTTTATCGGCAAATGGGATTTATGGCTGATCCTGAAGGCATCAAAGGTATGTTCTGGTATCCTGACTAAATTTTGTGCGGTTGAGACTGGGCAAATTGGACGCGAAGGTATACTATCAAGATAGGCATCGGGATGTAGCGCAGCTTGGTAGCGCGCCTGCTTTGGGAGCAGGATGTCGCAGGTTCAAATCCTGTCATCCCGATTTTTTAGTACAAACCGATTTTTTGGTACAAATTTTTTGGTACAAAGGGAGTGGTGTGGAAGCTTAGAGGCTTCAGTTAGATAGACGCGCCACTTTCTTTTAATCCTTAATGGTAACATTAACCAAAATATTGAACAAGTGGAACTCTAGGAGATTAAACCTAGTCAGTTTTCTTAACTCAGATATGACTAGGAAGGCTCAGGGTTACCTGACTTCAACTCTCGTCACTCATGAAAGCTAGATATAAATCGGAACTATCGGAACTATCGTAACTATCGTAACTGTCGATAGTGCCAGGAAAACAGTCTAGATCAGAATGACTAGACTTTCCCTGACGGTTTCAACCGATTTATTCGATTCATTAGAGAGATGTCATCATCAAGTGAGAGCGGTATCCTAGTTTTCATGAGGTCGCTAAACTGGAACTCAAGAGGCAATTGTTATGAAATCATTAGTTCGCTGGAGTGCAACATTAGGCTTAGTGGGGACTACTCTCCTCGGCTCCTTTTTTGGAGGAAATCTGCGGGCGCTGGCTTTGACCGAACAGCAGGTGATGGAAAAGTTACAAACCGTACCTGTATTTACAGTCACTGATGGAGAAGGCTCACCCTTAGTCGCCTCTATTCCTAATCAGAACAATCAGAATGAAGCAGTTGCAGGCGTCTTTATTAGCCAGAGGGATGCAGAAGCCTTTGTGGAACGATTGAAGCGGGAAAAGCCTGAGTTGGGTAACCAAGTCCGGGTCGTACCTGTATCATTAGCAGAAGTCTACCAACTCGATCAACAGAGTCAAAACCAACCCAATGGTCTAGATTTTGCCTATATTCCCGTGCAGCAGCAAGTGCAGTCAGCACAGCAACTTTTGCCTCAAGGGCAAGAATTTCGGGGTGTCCCTCTGTTTGTGGCAAAAGGAGGACAAGAGGGAGGATATCTGACGATTCAACAGGAGGGTCAGCAAGTCATTCCCTTTTTCTTTGACAAAGAGCAGTTACAGAACTTGGTCAACCGCTTTAAGGAACAACAGCCTAACCTGGCTTCGAGTGTTCAGATCCAGGTTGTGCCGCTAGAGGGTATTATTAATACCTTGCAGACTCAGGATAACCCTCAACTTGAGCAAATCCTACTCATTCCTTCGCAAGAATCTCTACAATTTTTGCGTCAATCCTCTGCTCAATAGATCTAAATTAGTCTAAAGGGTAATCAGGTTAATTACTCATGGCTACAACGCCAGAGCCATCTTCTAGGACATTGGCTGTAGTATCGGGTCAAGACCTCTGGCTGTGGCGAGAAGACGCCCGTCGGTTAGCTTTAAAGGCTGGTATCCCTGTCGCTGAAGTCGATTGGTTGCTTCAAGAAGTCGCAGGACTTGACCCTCTATCGCTGCGCCTAGAGTCGTTTAAGGCGCGATCGCACATCGAATTACGTTATCCGCTGTCAGTGCTGACTCAACTCTGGCAGCGGCGTCTTTGTGACCGTTTGCCTGTACAGTATTTAGTGGGGATCACTCCTTGGCGGCGTTTTTCGCTGAATGTTTCACCTGCGGTTCTGATTCCTCGACCGGAAACGGAGTATTTAATTGATTTAGCAGTTAGTGCGGCGGGACAAAGTGCAACACCCCAACTCGATGCTGGACAGTGGGCAGATTTAGGCACAGGGAGTGGTGCGATCGCCTTAGGATTAGCGGAGGCGTTTCCTGATGCGACAATTCACGCCGTTGATTACAGTCGCGATGCTCTCGCTATTGCCCAACTGAATGCTCAACAGCTAGGATTTGAGTCAAGAATTCAATTTTATCAAGGGTCATGGTTTTCCCCCTTGGCAGCACTTAAAGGTCAATTGAGTGGTATAGTCTCCAACCCTCCCTATATCCCCAAAGATGAGCTAAAACGGTTACAGCCAGAAGTCCGGGATCATGAACCGCTTATGGCACTAGATGGGGGAATTGATGGTCTAGACTGCATTCGCCACCTGATTAATACTTCTCCCGATTATCTGTGTCCTGGAGGCGTTTGGATGATAGAAATGATGGCAGGACAAGGTAATACTGTTGCTCAGTTGTTGCATCAACAGGGACGTTATTGTCAGATTCAGATTATCCCCGATTTAGCCGGAATTGACCGTTTCGCTTTGGCTTATCGACAGTGACTTGATCAGTAGGTGGATTTTCATTAAAGTTAACGGTTGAGATTAGGGAACAGGGAACAGGGAACAGGGAATAGGGAATAGGGAACAGGGAATAGGCAATGGGCAATGGGCAATGGGCAATGGGCAATGGGCAATGGGCAATGGGCAATGGGCAATGGGCAATAGGTAAGGTAGAGTTTTGAGTTAACCTCCTCATCTCCCCTATCTCCCCTATCTCCCCCAGCTTCCCCAGCTTCCCCAGCTTCCCCAGCTTCCCCTGCTCCCCCAGCTCCCTCAGCTTCCCCTGCTTCCCCTGCTCCCTACCCCCACCACAAGAAGCAGCCCCTCTTTAGGTTTCCCGATTCAGGGCTGACATCATTGCCTGTTGACTAACCAATTGATAAACTTCACGAAAATATTGCATGACCCGACTATCAGCCGCTGCTAAGGGGATTGTTCCTAAGACATCCAATACAGTGCGGTTGTCTGGAGGAGGAGTAATCACAACCAGAGAGGGATCAAGAGGTTCTTCGTATTGCCAAAATTGCTCAAGTTTGATCGGGCTATCAACAGCAGGTTCTCTCTGTTTTTCCTGCTTATCCTCTAATCGACTGGAGGTAGCGGTTGATGGAGTGGATTGAGACTCAACCTCTGCTTTCGCCTCAGATTTTGGTTCTACACCCGCCGTACTGCGTAAGCGACGCAAATCATCCAGAATTTGGGATTTGGTGCGTCCCCGTAACTGGAATAGGACAAAGGGATCTTCACTAAAGCGATCGCCTAATTGATAGTAAATTGCCCCAATATGCTTACAGGGGTTTTTGGGATCAGGACAACTGCATTTTGAATGAATATCCCCAAGGGTGAAGGGAAATAGACTCAACCCATTAGCCGTGAAAACTTTCTCAATATTTTCCGGCATTTCTCCCGCTAATAGTTGAGCCGAATAAATCGCTTCTTGCGCCATCGTTTCCACCACATACCCCCAGTCTTCCTCGGTAAATGGGTCAATTGATAGGGAAACTTGATAGGGTTCGGGTTCTGTTCCTTGTACCCGTGCTAATACCTGAGGACCTTCAAATTCAATACTGAGGACATTTCCTTCTTTCGCATATTTGCGGGCGCGTTCCAAACGCTTTTTAAAGCGATAGGAATTGAGTAAGTCAATCCAGCGTTGTACCCACCAGGGAGGAGCTTCAATTTCGTAGGACTGCATAAGTTACTTATAAATAGCGATTCCGTTTGTGTCGTTTTTCTATGATAAGTAGTTGGACTTTCATTAAACTTAACGGTTGAGATAAGGGAATAGGGAACAGGGAACAGGGAACAGTAAGGGTTTGAGGCTTGTTAACATGTCTTAGTGCAGTGGACAGAACTTAGGTGCAGGTACTTACCTTTTCCTCCTATATAGCATTACGGGCATACGTTAGGACATTACTCTGTTGCCTATTGCCTATTCCCTATTGCCTTTTCACCTAATTTTATTGTCCTAACCTCAATGCGTAGTGCTATACATAACCGATGTTACCAGACTTGGTATGATTGATGAGAATTTATGGCAACCGACAGATAAAAACGTTACCTGGATTAGAAACCCGTCCAACACCAGCACGGGTACGGGAGGCGGTATTTAACATCTGGCAAGGTGCGATCGCCCAATGTCGTTGGCTGGATCTCTGTGCAGGTACGGGTGCAATGGGGGCTGAAGCACTCTGTCGCGGCGCATCTTTAGTGATAGGGATTGATAAGTGGGGCAAAGCCTGTTCCATTATGCAACAAAATTGGCAGCAGGTGGCTCAGCCAGAGCAAACCTTTCAGGTGATGCGGGGAGATGTGGTGGGACGACTAAAAACGCTGGCTGGTCAGAAATTTGACCGGATTTACTTTGATCCCCCTTATGCCAGTGATTTGTACAATCCGGTTCTAGATGCGATCGCCCATTATCAACTCCTGGCTGATCAGGGTGAATTAGCGGTAGAGTATAGTCCTAACCATTGGACACCTCAACCCTTGAAGGCAGAGGACAGAAGGCAGCAGGCAGAAGGGAAGGAGGACGGTGGCAAGGTAAAAGGAAATGATGACTATAGAGATTCCTCATGCTACGTCTCTACACTAGAAATTTGTCGTCAGAAAGTTTACGGTAACACAGCCTTAGTGTTTTACCGCCTCACACAGAAGTTTTAACCTTCACTTCGCTCAGGGAACCTGGTTGGTTGGGGCGGGTTTAGGGCATTACGTGCAAGCTATTGATGATAACTATACCTGTTATCAACCTCAAACTCGCCGTGAGTGTAGAGACGTAGCATGCTACGTCTCTACTACAATTACAATTCTAATTGGTTCCCCCGCTTATATTGCAGGTACGCCGCGACAAATAATCCAGCTAATGTAACAGGGATTAAGCCCAGGACAATTCCCGACAGCAGTGGTTCAACCATGATCGTTCTCCAAAGACTAAGTTTTTTTACTTGTTTCTCATCCTACTAGGTGAGATGACCTAATTGCTACTCAATGCCAGCAAGACCAGGGACTCAGCATTTTCTGTATTGCTGGCTACACGACATCCATGATTCCACCTTGCTTACTTAGTCCATAAATTTTAAGCTATGTTTATTAATCGACATACTTCTTTCTAATCTGTTACACTAATACCCTCCTGGGTAACTCCACCTGTGTTGCAGTGTGAGTCCAGTTCAACTTTGTTCAAATATTCTCAACTTGGCAGGAGATCCCTTGGAGAACCAGCTTGACCAACCTCAAGTCCTAGTTCGGCGGATTACCACTGTGGTACTTGCGCTACTACTGGTGATTGGCATCGGCATCTTCGGATTTCAGATGCTGCAAGTTTCCGATCCCTATATCCAGAACGTTTTGTCACTAAACGGTGATCCAGTTCGAGGACAGGCTATTTTTGAAATCAATTGTGCCGATTGCCATGGTATGCACGCCGACGGCAAAGTCGGACCTAGCTTACAACATATTTCTAAACACAGATCCCCAACGGGTCTGATTGAACAAGTGATTAGTGGTCAAACCCCGCCGATGCCAAAGTTCCAGCCTAGTCCTCAGGAAATGGCAGACTTGTTAAGCTATTTGGAAAAACTGTAGAAATTCCCTTGTCTGTTGTGTACTACGCCTGTACGGATGTATTACCTTTGTGTTGATGACCTCCAGAAGCAGTCACCCCCGCGATCGCGGATAGAAGTAGCCACCCCAACGTATTCACCCGTAAGTCAAAGAGCGTGACATCCAACATATTGAATAGGATACAGCCGCCGAATGCGACTAAATAACTGAAGACGATTAATTGATCGCGACTTGAGAGCGATCGCGCTTTGTTGATCCAGAGAACGCCTTGCCAGAAAATCCAGCCCACTATGCCATAAAATAGGATTGTCGCCGGAATACCCGTTTCAGCCGCCAACATCAGGATAAGATTATGGGGATGACCGAGCCACAGATCCATCTGCTGTTCGTAAAGCGGCGTAAAGTTCCGCAATCCCCAACCAGTCCAAGGACGTTGCTGAGTCAGCGATAAAGCAAAGCGCCATTGGGTTATCCGCATCAACGCTACCGGGCGATCAGGATGAAGCTGATCAGTAAGTCGCGCCCAAAAATAAGCCGGAACAATCATTCGCAATCCCTCTCGTAACGGAGAAGGACTAAACGCCGCCCCTAATACCGCCACAGCCGCAGCAACTACTGTTCCTATCAACCAACGCCATCCCTGATAAAGAGCAAAAGCCAAACCCGCGACAATCACCCCACCCCAAGCATTTCGGGAATGAGTCAGGATGAGCGCGATCGCATTAGCAATTTCCACCCCCGTTAAAAATAGGAGGACTCCCCCTGAGTTCGAGACGTGCCATTGTTCCCCTGCTTCCTGCTGTCGCCAAGCTTGAAATGTGTCAATCCATAGTCCTAATCCCAAAGTAAAGACAATTTGCAGATAAGCCGCCAGAATATTGGCGTACATGAATACTGAAGCCATCCGCCCCGGCGGATTTCCCTTGGCTTCTAATACCCAACCCAATAAAGCTGGTAACTGTGGCGGGTGCGCCCAACCCAAAAATAACTGCCCGAAGCCAAGGATGACAACCAGTACAGACGGAATCACCAAAATCCAGGCGAGACGCCGTAGCTGGGCGGGTGTTTGAATTAAGGCACTGAATGCTGCCAAAAAAGCAAAGAATGGCAGGAAATTTGCTAAACCCAGGAATGCTTCCGTGGAGTTATAGGCTTGCGTCGCGCTGAAAATTAGCCAAAGGCTCAAGATTCCCAGTCCCCAGTTTAGAGGACGCCGAATAATCCGGCGATAGTCTTGCCACCAGGTTCCGATTAAAGCCAAACCCACACCCACAGCCCCCAAAGCGGGAAACCAGGGAAAGATAAAGAATCCGACTTGGGCGCAATTCCAAGCGCCCTGCAAGCGGGGTTGAGGGTGGCGACTGAATAGATATTTCTTAGTTTTTTCCAACACAAGCCAGAGGGCAGACAGCACAAGAGTTGAAAACAGATAGGGAATTAGCCAAATAAGCTTACTGTAGCAAAATGTAAGGCGGACTTTGTTTATATCGCCGCGATTTCTAATCGCCAGGGCTTAAGGGTTACGGGATAATGTTTACCACGGATTCCCCACCATAGTGAAAGACGCCCAATAATAGGGATGGGTTAAATCTTGCGATTGAGGCAGTTCCGAGGGTAACAAAATCGTTCCCGCCGACGTAATCAGTTGACCATTTTTCAGTTGAACTTGCCCCTTCAGCATATCGACTTGCACCTGTCGTAAGGCTTCGGCTTTAATGGGGGCGGTTTTTAACTGATCATAAAATTGGGTCATTAGTGCCAATGTACCTTCATCGCTGACGTACCACAAACTGGCTAAGGTTGATTTGACTCCCGCTTGCACTGCTAATCCAGCAAAGCCTAACTCGGCATTTTCATCCCCTAATGCAGTTCGACAAGCGCTGAGTACCAGTAATTCGACGGGGGGATCATTCCATCCTAATTCTGGCAATTGATCCAGGCGTAGCTTACTATTCCATAACTGGATATAGGAATTGTTAATCGCACCGGGACGAAAATCGGCATGGGTGGCGAGGTGAACAATGCCAAAGGGTTGTTTTTCCCGTTGGGCTTTCAGATTATCTAAAGTAAAGCCTTCATCTAGGAAAAATTGACCTTGCCATAATTTCTGAGTAATGGCTTCTAATTCCACCGGAACGGCAGGTAACGGCTTTTTATCGTTAAATTTTTCTGCCCCCATCGCCAATACTGTGGTATCTTTCACACTTTGGAAGCGGGTATCGGTGATGCTTAAACTGGGCATGATTCCGACACTATAGTTCTCGATCAAGAATTGTTGTTCGTTGTGTAGGGCGGCGACGGGAATGGAACGTAATCCTCTGTCCATCACAAAGACCAAGTTTTGAATGCCTTGGGCTTGCAAGTCCGCTTCTAATGGCGTAATTAACCAGTCGTAGAGTTGTTTTCCTGGGGCTAAGTAACCCGTAGCATCTCGGACATTAGTTACCGTTCGTTGAAACTGTTGCGCCACTTTTAAAACTTCAGCGCGGGTGATGGGGATGGATTTGTGAATGGTTTCTCCTTGGGCGGTAACTAAAACGAGATCAAGTTGATCATTGTCCTGGGGGGTAGCCGTTGCAGAAGACAGGCTACTGGGGACAAACATGACATAAATTAATGCCGGTTTAACGCCTGTTTCTTGGGCAATATCCTGCAAAAGTTGACGCGCCTCAGTTAGGGTGAGAATTTGAGTGCCGGATTTGTCCAGATAGGCTTCAAATTCTTGGGTATACGCCGCATCAATTGTGCCAAATACGGTGTCAATAGTAACAGATGGCACGCTGGTTTCTACCTGAGGTTGTGAGGGGGACTCTTTTTGCAGAATCAGCGGATTTTCGGCGGACGATTCACGGCTGGTTTCCGGTGTAATCAGTTGAATCTGACTCGGGGCGATTCCCTGAGTATAGGGATTGGGATAGGAACCCTCGGTAATTTGATTATCGCTTCCGGTGGCGATCGCGCCTCGGGTTCCATTCAGGTTATTGTAGTCTTGCCCGACGGTGAAGGGGATAAATTGCCCTCCTTGATGGCGGATGATCACTGATCCACCGCCATTCCCACCTGCGGTGGAGATACTGGTTGTTGTACCCGTGCGATCGCTAAATGTCTCGGTAGCACGGAAAAATTGTTCTGTGGTAATATCTACGTTACCGCCTCTGCCATTGCTGCCACCTTGAGCGTTAATCGAATCCACTTCGATATCCCCTTCTGGATCTAAGGTGACATTCCCTCCATTACCCTGCATGGCACTAGAATTAATTGCACCTGTTTGAATCTCAGTTTGGGCTTGTACGGTAATATCTCCGCCTTGATTCACTCCCGATGTATTCAGATTTCCGGTAGTGATAGCCTCTTGATTACTGGTGAGAGAGATTCCCGCATTAGCCGTAATATTGTTGACGTTAATCCCTTGATTTGCCAGTAGGTTAATTGTGGCATTATCCAATCCGGTAATTGTACCTGTGGCGGTGATCGAACCTGAATCAGTTGGTGATAGGATGGTTACCGGATCACTGAAGGTGAGATTGCCATTGAGTGCGATCGCGCCACTACCATTCTCTCTTCCAATCCTGATACTCTGGAACCCGTCTTCAAACACGCCTGCGGTGAGGGTAAACTTTTGAGTGGGATTAAGCGGTTGCAAAACCAGATTGGTATTTGATCCCGTTACCATTGCACCCAAGGTAATCTCTGATGCAGTTAGGGATAAATCCGATAAGACGGCGAGGGAATCTTGGATGCTCAAACGATTCGCGGTAACATTTCCGCCAAATTGGGTGGTTCCTCCGGCGTCAGTGGTGAGACTATTTAACGGTGTGACACTACCCACAGCACCAGAGAATGTAGTGGTTCCGGTACTGAAGATACGTAAAGTGCGATCGCCCTCTACGATGCCATCAAATCTGATATTACCATTTACCGTATTCAGGTCAACATCAGCCCCTAAATTAACCCTGTCTCCTAAGAACGCGAGATTACTACCTGAGGTGAGGATATTAGAATTAAGCGTTGTCGTAGCAGCATCTAGAGTAATCGTCCCATTTTTTCCACCTGTCAGGATACCATTGAGAACAATTTCTGTAGCGGTTAGGGATAAATTTGACTGCACCTGCACCTGATCTTGTAAATTCAAACGAGTCGCCGTCACATCCCCATTAAATTGAGTTTTCCCTCCAGAAGCTGTGGTGAGAGTATCGAGTGGGGTAAAACTGCCAACTGCGCCGCCAAAGGTAGTTGTATCTGAACTCAATACTGTCAAATCATGATTGCCATCAACCGTACCTTGAAAGCGAATCGGATTACTACCACTGTTGAGAGTAACATCATTACCCAGTACAACGCTGTCTGCATTAAACGCTATACTACCATCTTCCGTCGTGATATTGGCATTTAAGTTAGTGGTGGCACTGTTGAGTGTAATTGAAGCATCATCTGTACCCGTAATCTTACCATTAATCGCGATCACACCATCAGGCATTTGAATCGTTACGGGATCACTGAACGTGAGATTGCTTAAATTAATTTGTCCGCCGCTATTCGTACTGCGAATCGTCAGACTCTCGAAACCATTTTGGAATCCAGCGTCATTTGGGGAATTTTCTGATCCGGCTAGGCTAAAGATATCAGCGGTATTTGACGATTGAACAATCAGATTATAACCTGTTCCCGTAATCGTTGAACCGAAATCAATGTTATCCGCCGTTAACGATAAGTCGGACAGCACCTCGACTGCATCTTGGATGTCGAGTTGATTAGCAGTAATATTGTTATTGATTTGGGTTGTTCCCGCTTCATCTGTCCTAAGGGTATTCAAACGGCTGATGCTGCCAACTTCACCTGTAAAGGTCGTTTCTCCTAAATTTAATACGGTCAAATCATAAGTCCCATCAACCGTGCTATTAAAGTTAATTTGACTATTTCTAATCGTGCTTATCGTCAGATCAGCCTTTAATTCAACACTTTCCATAAAGTCGATTGCTGGAGGAGGCTGCATTCCGCTTTGGGTCAACGTTAATGTTGAATTCGACAGCACTTCTACCATGTTGTTAAATTCTAACTGGTTGGCAGTTATATCACGATTGATGATCGTTTTTCCGTTAGCGTCCGTGCTGATAATATTTAATGAATTTAGACTGCCAACAACTCCATTGAACGTAGCTGTACCATTACCTGTATTTAAAATTAAATCTTGACTGTTCTCTGGATTACTATCAACCGTGCCGTCAAAGCTTATGTTCTTGCCGTTCGTATTGAAGTTCACATCGGTTCCTAGCTGTAAAACTCCATCAATAATAATGTTTGTAATATTCGACCCTGTTGCTGTTACAGTATTGCTATCGAGACGAATAACTCCTGTAGCACCAACAGAACCATCTTTAGTTAATTCAACACTGTCACTCGCTAGGGTAATATTCTCTCCTCTTAGAATACCTGTTACCGCATTACCTCCTAAGATAATTTCATCAGCCGCTTCCAGACGGATATCACCCTGACTACCACTAGCGCAAAATTCACCAGTAATCTTACAGGAAATTATTCCTCCGTCTCCTCCGTTTTGTGCAAACTGCGTCGTATTAATCGTGCCATCACTGGTTACTGTAATATTACCTCCATCATCTGTTCCTCTCGTCCGAATGTCATCACCAAGTACATTTCCACCAGCATTAACGACAATTTCACCACCAGTACCATTTTTTCCATCTGATATGATATCACGGAAACTAATAGTTCCAACCGCATCAAGAATGATATTGCCACCATTCCCGTTGTCACCTATTGAGCGAAAACTAGCATTTTGCTGCGCGTCTAATATAATGTCACCACCAGCGTTCAAAGTACCAGCATTAATAGTAATATTTCCACCATTCCCGACCGAACTATCAGCGTGAACGAAAAACCCGTTAACATTGCCACGAGAGTCTATATAAACTGAACCAGCATTTCCTGTATTGCTACTTGTATTAAGTTGATTAAATTGAATATTTCCACCTGACAAAGACCCATTAGGGTTGTACTGATTAGTTAATAATACAACTCCATCCGGTTGGTTAATGATAATATTGCCAACTCTAATATCAGCATTAGTGGCAGGGGAGAATGTGGGAGTTGGTATCCCTGTCCCAATCGTTGTATCTCCTGGATCTCCGCCTAAAACTCCCCAATTAATGCCTGCTCTAATATCTAATGTTGGGTTAGTACTACCATCAATTTGTAGAGTTGTTCCATCGGACAACGGAACACTGGCTAAACTCGCAAGAAACGGATTAGGGTTATTCGGATTAATCGTACTATTGTCTGAATCTGTCCCCGTGATCGTAACATTTCTTATCCTGACTCGACCTCCTGCTAAAATATGTAGCGAAGCCCCGGTATAGTTTCCTAATCTGACATCACCTGACGCTAAAATAATTGGATCATTAGGACTCTCCAAATCTCCTTCACTACCATCCAATTGTTCAATTTTAAAATTGCCGCCTGCCGAGTAGTGAGCATCTCCGCCTATGGTATTACTAGAACGGAATACCATATCCCCACCAGAGTAGAAACCACTAGCGGAATGATTCAAGGCAAAGATATCAACACCTTGGTTTCCTTGAACAATTAAATCATTTCCCGCATCAGCAATAAATGGATTCGCCACACTATCCCGCACCCGTACCGTATCCTGCGCCAATAGCTGCAAATCCCCAGTTGTAGTTAACTGACTCTCCACCAACGTGAGATTATTCTCTGCTGAAAGTAACGCTGTTCCCCCCGTTACCGTCTTGGCAACCAGATCACCATTATCAATCGCAATCCCTGAACCCGTAAGCGCAACGTCACCCTGTTCATTCACCGACAAACCTGTGGCGTTACCAACGTTTCCTCCCGTTAGCAATTGGGGAAGAGAAAGGGGAGTAAACGGCACTTCCGTCGCCGCCGCAGGAACCTCTAAACTCAGCAAATGTCCCGCTTGACTAATCCGCACCCATTGATTACCAGGAACCGTGGCGACGGTAATTTGACCCCCTGGGGCGACTAATTCACCCGTACTCACAACCGTACCGCCAATTAAACTGAGATTTTGTTCAGAATTGACTTCGAGTGTGCCTGTATTAACGATAGAACCGGGTTCTGGTGTATTAAAGACAAAGCCGTTGGGTGTTCCTACCAGAGACGTGTAGTCATTGATCCCGGTAGCATTAAACAGGTTATCGCCAAAACTAATCCCTGTCGCGGTTGTGGCGGTAAAGGCGGCGGGGACATTTAATTGAGCCTCACTGCCAAAGATAATACCCGCTGGATTCATCAAAAACAGATTAGAAGTGCCGCCACTAACTTGAATTAACCCATTAATAACCGATGGATCACCACCAGTAATTCGTGAGAGAATAGTCTGTATCGATGGGTTGGATAAAAAATTGGCAATTTGTCCCGAATCTAAACCAAACTCACTAAAACTGTGAAAGAGATTCGCGCCATCTCCTGACAATTCCCCCCCCTCAATATCGAAGCGGTTTCCCTCTTGATTCACCGTCGTATCGGTACTGTCATCGGAAACAATAGGTTGGGTTAACCCCGATGACATGAACCCCAATGTGGTTAGGCATAAGGTTAGGGTTGACAGTAGTTTCAGGTAGATGGGGACTGACATAGACTTCTCCTGAGGGAGGTAATTCCTCTATAATTTTCTAGGATTTGAGATAGCCGATCGCGAGACTCGTTTGGTACAACTACACCCATCCTTTGCGAATTGACGCGAGGGAAAGGATGAAAGGCAAAGCCGTACAAGCTTTGAACTCGTTACCTTACCCTGGTTTCGCGTTTCGTTGATCTGGCAGGCACACCCTAGATTGTCAGGTTTCCCGAATATCGAGAATTACTGGCAGAATTTTTCCACACAGCGAACAAATAGTTCTACTCCCATTGCTAACACAGTTTCATCAAAATCAAACCGGGGGTGGTGATGGGGATAGGCTAAATCTTTACTGGGGTTCGCTGATCCCAAAAAGAAATAGCAACCCGGTACAGCCTCTAGGAAAAATGACATATCTTCCCCGCCCATGGTTTGGCATTCGGGTACGATTCCTGTAGGGGTTTCGACGACTTCTTCAGCTACGGATCGAACCAATTCGGCTATCTGTGAGTTGTTGATTACAGGCGGATAAAGCGGCTGGTAGTCGAGTTCATACTGCGCCCCGTGACTCTGACAAATACCTGCAATCACTTGCTCGATACGCTGGCTGAAATACCCTGCCAATTGCGGATTAAAATAGCGCACTGTGCCGCTCATTTTGGCGCTATCCGCAATGACATTAAACGCTGTACCAGCTTGAAACATTCCCACCGTAACCACGGCTGATTCAATTGGGTCAACATTACGAGCCACAATGGTTTGCAAGGCGTTGACCACTTGAGTGCCAATGACGATCGCGTCTAGGGTTTGATGTGGCATTGCCCCATGTCCCCCCTTGCCTAAAATTTTACACTGAAATCGCTCGCTTGCTGCCATTAAAGCACCACTGCGAACGCCAACCGTTCCCAGGGGCAAATTGTTCCACAAATGTAGCCCAATAATAGCATCCACATCCGGATTTTTTAAGACGCCAGCTTCAATCATCGGTTTAGCGCCGCCGGGTCCTTCTTCAGCAGGTTGGAAGATGAACTTGATCGTACCCGCAAAGTCTTGGCGGTGTTGGGAAAGATAGAAGGCTGTACCTAATGCGATCGCGGTATGTCCATCATGACCGCAAGCGTGCATAATTCCCTCATGTTGCGATCGGTAGGGAACCTGGTTTTCCTCCCGAATTGGCAAAGCATCTATATCCGCCCGAATCGCTAACACCGGACCTTTGCGATCGCCCTCGATTGTAGCCACGATTCCGGTTTGGGCAATACCCGTTTGATGCTCAATTCCCCACTCCTGTAACTTTTGAGCAACAAATCCAGCCGTCAGGTGTTCTGTAAACCCTAACTCCGGGCGTTGGTGAAAGCGCCGACGCCACTCAACTAGCTGAGATTCCAAGGCGCGAATCTCACCTCGGATCTCAGAACCGTTAACGGTAGGGGGGATAGAAGGGGTAACAACCATGATTGCTTCACAACTCGTAATACTATACCTAAAATCAAAAGATGCCTCCGGAGCAAATCTGGAGGTATCTTCACTTCAATAGTAAATGGCGGTTACCTTCTGCCTTCTGCCCTGGAGCCCTCTGCCTTTTGCTATAAGTAAAGAGGATAGGGAAATAGGGGCGATGGCAAAAGAGTCTCAGCGACCAAAAAAGGATGACGCCGTTCTCGGTGGAAACAATCCACCCCCGACTAAAGGCGTCGTCTTAGGAGGTATTGCTGGTATGAGGATGCGTTTAACCTCTCCTATCGTGGAACAACGTTTAGCCGCTATTAGCGAAGCCATAACCTATGGGGATGCGGGGTTAAGTTTAGTGCAGGACGCTTTTGTGCAAGATAAATCCCCACGGGTACGACAAGCAGCACTCTTAATCCTGTGGAATCAGCAACAACCATGGGTTCAACAAGCCATTCAACATTATGTCCCAGCTAATCGGGTAGCCTGGTGGCGGTTAGATGAAAAAGAAGGGGACATCGCGGCGGATAGTGTGGGGGGAAATGATGGTACGATTAAGGGTGCTACTCCAGTGACAATTGTTCCGGGTCGAATGCCGGGATTAGGCGGTGCGGGACATCCGGATGAGGTGAATCCAGAATCCTATCGCTTTGTGGAATATGTTCTACCTCAAGGGTTAGGGAGTGCGCTGCAATTTGATGGCGATGACTATGTGGAAATTCCCCACGGATCAGCGTTGAATTTTGGCGTTGGGGATTTCTCCATTGGTGTGGGCGTTAAAAGTCGTAGTCGCGGACTTGAAGTGATTTTGGATAAGCGCGTGGAAACCTCGGGTTCGGTGCAAGGATATTGTTTATATCTGCATAAAGGTCGGTTGGGTTTACAATTAGCGGATGGAATCGAGTCAGCTTGGACGAATTATGATAGTCAGCGCTTAATTGCTGATGATCTCTGGCATTATCTGATGGTTACCGTTGACCGAGATGCGACGGATGGGGGACGATGGTATGTTGATGGAATGGAGTTGAAACATCGGTTTAATCCGACGGGACAACCAGGTTCGCTGAATAATTTTAAACCCTTGCGATTGGGACGGCGTTCGGATCATCCGAGTTCACCGGGATTCTTTCAGGGTAGGATGAGTGATGTACAACTCTTTAATCGATCGCTAGCCGCACCGGAGATTCTAGCGGTTTATCACAAGGTTGGGGTAAAGGGGACGCGATCGGGATTTATTCATAAGTAATATCATGTCCGGTTGAAGACCCATAATTACGGTGATAGGGAGTAGGGGCTTGGTAACCAGGTCTCTACATTTTTAGTAGGGGTGATGAGTCCGGACATCATATAATTAGTAGTTTGTAATATCCAATCTTGTAATATCCAATCTGATGTTTTTTTAACGCAGAGGAACGCAGAGGTTTTCGCAGAGGGACGCAGAGAAAATGGTAGTATTGGGGGGATGTTTTATAGAATTGGAGAAATAAAGGGAAATGATAAGTAGGTGGGGACAATTAAAGTGAACGGTGGAGATCGTCATTTGTCATTCGTCATTCGTCATTTGTAAGGGTTTGAGGGGTGTTTACATCACTTAATATGGTTGAGTGTATTTTCACCAACCTACTTATCATAAACGATTATGGTCGAACAGTTTAATCAACCTAGAGACAATGACGCGGTTCTTGGTTCGTCTTATGCTGCACCTCGGGGTGCGGTTATTTTAGGCGGAGTTGCAGGGGTAAAGCGGCGTCTGGCAAGTGACGATGAGACGGTGAGAATTGCTGCACTTAAACAGGCGTCCAAGTATGGAGAATCGGGTTTAGGGTTAATTATCCCCGCCTTGCAGGATGAATCAGAACAAGTGCAGCGAATTGCCTATTTACTGTTGCGCGATCGCAGCGAACGAGAGGCGAAACGGGCGGTTAATGCGTATCTCCCGTATCACCTGTTTGAGGATATCGCCACCTATAAGCTAGGTCAAGCCATTGCCATTAGTCCCGATGGGACAAGGATTGCCTATTTACGCGGGAAAACCATTCGAGTGTACCATTGGCAGACGGAACAAGTCCTCTACAAGATTCCCAAATATCCCAAAGCCAAAGAATTTTTGGCGTTAACTGAGGATGTGAAAATAGTGGTGCGAGTTAGAAATGGTGCAAGTCAGGTGATCGAGATTTGGGATCAGGGAGAACTTCGCCACAGTCTCTATGGACATCAAGATATCATTCGGGCGATCGCGATTCATCCCCATGGTCAAATTATCGCCAGTGGTAGTCAGGATACCACGATTAAACTGTGGCATCTGGAGACAGGTAAACTGATTTGTACGTTTAGTAATCAATTAACTCTAGGGGCGCATACGGATGAAATTTGGAGTCTAGCTTTTAGTGCGGATGGTAATACCTTGGTGAGTAGCAGTCGGGATGGCAAGATTAAGCTGTGGGATTGGCGGACAAGGGATCGACCTCGGACGTTGAAAAGTTATGCCAATCAAGTGGCGATGAATCCTGATGGGTTGACCTTAGCGAGTACCACTTGGCAAGGACAAATCCAACTCTGGAATCTGGCGACTCACCAGGTTGAACATACGTTGGAGGGCTATTATTTTGCGGTACAAACATTGCTTTTTAGTCGATATGGACGAGTTTTAATCAGTGGGGGGAATGATCAAGCGATCAAGTTTTGGGATGTGGCGACTGGGAAACAAATTCAGACATTAACGGGACATAAGCAGGCTGTCACCTGTTTAGCTTTTTGTCAGGATGGGCAATATTTAGTCAGTGGAAGTTTGGATAAGACGATTAAAATATGGGGCTGTATGAATAATTAGGGGTCTTGTGGTGGGGTAGGGAGCAGGGGAAGCCGGGGGAACTGAGATCAAGATATAATTATCAATATAATTATTAATGGTCTTGAACAGCATTTATCAAAATCCCTAAAATTTTATTGATATCATTCAGATAATACTCATTCAAATCAATTTCGATAACGTTTTCTTTAAGGCGCAAAAACTTCCAGTTGGTTCCTGAGGTAACTGCGCCATAAATTTCGGATATCCCATTTCCCTCGCGGTCATTGAATATCTGAGCCGCTACCATTTCTGCTACACACTGTCCCAATCCCCCAATCAGATTTTCCTTCTTGGCTTCTACCAGTGTAATCACTGGTGCATTGACAAATAACTGTTCTGGAGACTGGCTAATCAGAAAATCGCACACTCCATTCAATCCGCGTGCTTTATCAATATTAAATTCGATTCCCGAAAATAAGTTTATCTGTTCATGTAATTGTCTTCTGATATCAATTAAAATTGGGGCGATAATCATTTCAGATCGAGCTTTTTCACTATTGCTGGCTAAGGCTAAGGGAATATTATAGTGTAAAGTCTCTGTCAGGAATGAACTGGGTGCAAACTCAGTAACCTGACTAAACGTATTCATTTCTTCTACAGTGATTAAGTCAAAGTCTTTTTTGACTTTGGCTAGCGTAAAGTCACTATATGACATGTGAATTAAATATGAAAAGCTGTAGGTTGGATTGACGCGCCGAAACCCAACAAGATTTAAGCGTCAATTGAGAGATGCCAGGTTACTACCTCTTGCGGAGGGCGGGTTTTGTTGATGCATTATTGGAGATCAACCGAGGGACTCAACCCGCCTTGACGATAAGAAAGGGGAATGGGGAGGTTTTTTATTGCCAGCGTCCCACAACTACCCGCACTGTACCGTCTTCTAATACGTCTTCTGCTTCGACATTAAATCCTTGTTCTTGCACGGAATGCATTAACATTTTATGGGCGTACTTTTGATTCACGGAATTGACGAATTCTGTTTGATTAATTCTCGCCCCCCAGAAATCTGCCACGAGTTCATACGCCTCCCCATTTTGACGGAATCCTAAATCGTAACCATTAGACTGGCGAATCACGTATTCGGCTTCGGTAGTATTTCCGTGATAGCCGCGTACCGAGGTATTGCATTCGACGTGATACCCCAACTCCTGCAACGTTTGATGCAGAATCTCGCCGTTTTTTATCTGAACGTTGATGGTGGTGAAGTGAGACATAGGTTTAGAGGTTAGTAAATAGAATTAAGACAATGTTACTAAGTTAAGCATTGGTAGTGGCGTGGACACCTAATTTAGTGGATGACGCTTACGCCCGGAAACCGTAGGGGCGCACGAAGCGTGCGCCCGATTCAATGGTAAAATCTATTCCACCATTTTAGCTGTGTCACGCCAATAGTCGGTGATACAGGCGTTTATGGCGCTAAAGCGCAACTACGAACCTAGATTAAGGAGTGGTAAATTTCTCTCTAGGGAAGGATGTGGGAGTGAGACTCTAGCCAGACGCGATCGCACGTCTATTCTGTTTAGTGTAAAGCATAACCGCAGTTAGGAGGGTTCTCAATGGTATTTCGGAAAATGATGGGTTTGGGGCTGGTGATGGTACTTTTGTCAGCTTGTAGTATTTTCCATGAACAGGAAGTGGCTATACCGCCAGAGGAGACAGTAGATGAGACAGCCATCGATAATGCTTCTACCTTAGGCGATGTCTCTGAGAATAGGGAGGAGTTGACGGGTGAGATGGTTACAGTGGATGGTAAGGTGGGCGAGGTTATCGATTCGAGTACATTTAAGCTGGAACAGGAAGAACCCCTGTTAGACAAACAAGTCTTGGTGATGAATGCTAATCCTGATACGCCGATTACAGAGGACAACTGGGTGAGAGTTACAGGGGAAGTGAGTCGGTTTGTCAGTAAGGAGGAATTGGAGAAGGATTACGATTTGACTTGGGATTTAGATGTGGAACAAAGCATAGAAGCCGAATATGAAAATAAACCGATAATTTTGGCTGAGTCTGTGGAACTCCTAGCCGTGGATTGAATGGGAGTTTGCCCAGATTGCGGCTTGGGTGCGATCGCGTAGGTTCAATCGGCTTAAGATATTGGTAATGTGGTTCTTCACGGTCTTCTGGGAAATATAGAGAGTTTGGGCAATTTCTCGGTTATTGGCACCGGTGGCGATTAAGCGGAGGATTTCCTGTTCTCTGGGGGTGAGTTCATCCCAAGCGGTGGAGGAATTGGAGACAGAAGCAGGGATTTGCGTCATAATCTTTTGACCAATTCCCGGTCCGAGTTGAGTATACCCTTTATGCACCGCCCGAATCGCTTGGGCTAATTCGTCGGGGGGTGTATCTTTGAGTAAATAGCCTGATGCACCATAATGCAAGGCTTGGGTAACATACTCATCATCATCGAATGTGGTTAAAACCAATAGTTTGATGTGGGGAAACCGTTGAGTGATTTGCCGAGTAGCAGCAACACCATCCATAACAGGCATACGCACATCCATGAGGATAATATCAGGGTTCAAGGTCTCAAGTTGAGCGATCGCGGTTTCTCCATTATCTGCTTCGCCGATAACCTCTAAATCCGCTTCAAACTGTAATAAGGCTTTTAAACCGCGTCGGACTAGATTTTGATCATCAACCAGTAGGATTTTAATCATAAAAACTCCACTCCACACTCAACCTTAAATCAGGGCGGGTTTTGTACAAAGTTTACCATCAATAGCCAAGCCGAAAGTCCCTAAACCCGCCCCTACACACCTCATAAGGGTAGGTTTTTTAAGATTGGGGTGGAGGTAAGACAAGGGAGACAGGTAGACCAGTAGACAAGGAAGAGTGAGAACGAAAAATCGGGCGTTTCGGCTTTTAGAAGTGAGTTTGACATAAGACATAAGACATAAGACAAATCACCACTCAACAATAACT
>NZ_JAVJUO010000240.1:0-25996 GCF_040220555.1 Coleofasciculus sp. C1-SOL-03 | reverse complement strand
CCCCGACCCCAAGGCAGATTCTCACGCGTTACTCACCCGTCCGCCACTCAACCCGAAGGTTGCGTTCGACTTGCATGTGTTAAGCAGACCGCCAGCGTTCATCCTGAGCCAGGATCAAACTCTCCATATTAGAGTTTTTTTTCTAGGCTCCGAAACGTCATATAAAAATATGAGACGTTTCGTTTCCAACTTATCCTTATTAGTTGAGTTGCTTCAGTTTCCTGATTCAACTCCCATTAGTTATTGACAAGGAGTTTCGTATACTTGGCTTTCAAACTATTGATTTGTCTTGGTTCGGACGCTTGGGTGTGGAGCGAACTCCGTTTCAAGCGCATTTACCAATGTAGTGGCTATTTCTGGAGTTGTCAACCTTTTTCCAAAATTTTTTTTGAGGAAGTCAAAAACCCTTTCCCAGAGGGCGATCTGAGCTATGTTAAATCTAGAGCTAACCCGACCAGCTTGAGAAAATTACCCCTGTTTGTCAGATGAGAGCTTTACCGCCATTGATCCTGCTAGATCCGATCCTCCAGAACTGGTTGTTAGAAGATATCGGTCGAGGGGATCGTACAACTCAAGGGTTATGGAAAGTCCCAGACACGATTGTCCAAGCCGAGTGGACAGCTAAACAAGGGGGAGTGATCGCCGGACTACCGATCGCCAAACGGATCTTCCAACTCTTAAGCGATCAAACCAGTTTTGTGGCGGCTGTGGCTGAGGGGGAAGACTGTCATCCTGGACAGGTCGTGGCTCGTTTACATGGCGCTCTAGATACTCTATTAATGGGAGAACGAGTGGCTCTCAACCTGGCGATGCACTTAAGCGGGATTTCTACCCTTACCCGCAACTATGTCGATCAACTCGCTGATCTTCCCACTCAACTCGTCGATACCCGTAAAACTACCCCTGGGCTGAGACTGCTGGAAAAATATGCCACCCAAGTCGGCGGTGCCATCAATCACCGTTTTGGCTTAGATGACGCCGTGATGATTAAAGACAATCATATAGTGGCAGCAGGTAGCATAAAAGAGGCGATCGCTCGTATCCGGGAACAAATGCCCTACCCCCTACAGATAGAAGTTGAAACCGAAACCCTGGAACAAGTGATAGAAGCCTTAGATCAGGGGGCTGACATTATCATGCTGGACAATATGCCCTTGGAGAAGATGCAAGCGGCAGTACATAAGATTCGCGCCAAAAATGGCAGACTGAAAATTGAAGCCTCTGGGAATATCACTCTGGAAACCATTCGTGCTGTCGCCCAAACCGGTGTAGACTATATTTCCACGAGTGCCCCAATCACTCGTTCCACTTGGCTGGATTTAAGCATGAACTTACTGCACGAGACTCAGATTTAAAGTTCATTCCCTAATTTTTTGAGTAAGCCATTTCTCTATCATTCTTGGCAACGTCTGATCGTTTCAATTCTTTACCTAGCGCCATGACTTCAACCTTGGAACAACTAAAAGTCAAATTTGAGCAAGCCTTGATTGCTGCCTTTGGTGAAACGATGGCAGGTACAGATCCTATGTTAGTTCCCGCCAGTAATCCTAAATTTGGTGATTATCAATCCAATGCAGCCCTCTCTCTGGCAAAACCGCTAGGTCAACCCCCACGCGCGATCGCAGACATGCTAGTCAACCATCTCGACGTTGCTGATATCTGCCATCCTCCCACAGTCGCAGGACCCGGCTTTATTAATTTCACCCTCAAACCCGCCTATTTAGAAGCCAAGCTGAATCGGAATCTCACCCATCCTCGCTTAGGTGTAGACCCCGCCAAGCAGCCCCAGCGAGTTGTTGTGGATTTCTCCAGTCCCAATATCGCCAAAGAAATGCATGTCGGTCATCTGCGCTCTACAATTATTGGAGACTGCATTGCCCGTATTTTGGAATTTCGTGATCATGATGTTCTGCGCCTCAATCATGTCGGTGATTGGGGAACTCAATTTGGCATGTTAATTACCTATCTGCGGGAAGTTTGCCCAGAGGCATTAACCACGGCTGAGGCGGTTGATTTAGGAGATTTAGTCAGCTTTTATCGACAAGCTAAAAAACGGTTTGATAGCGATGAAGCCTTCCAAGAATCCGCACGACAGGAAGTCGTCAAGCTGCAAGCTGGGGCTGAAGATACCAAAAGGGCTTGGCAATTGCTGTGTGAGCAATCTCGACGGGAATTCCAGGTTATTTATGACTTACTGGATGTGGATCTCGCCGAACGGGGTGAATCATTCTATAATCCCTTACTTCCCGATGTGGTCAACGATTTAGAAAAATCAGGCTTATTAGTGGAAGATCAAGGAGCTAAATGTGTTTTCTTAGAAGGATTTACGAATAAAAAAGGTGAACCTTTACCCTTAATTGTGCAAAAGTCGGATGGAGGGTATAACTATGCCACAACTGACTTAGCCGCACTACGTTACCGGATTCAGCACGATGGGGCAAATCGGATTATTTATGTTACTGATGCTGGACAAGCGAATCATTTTGCCCAAGTGTTTCAAGTTGCACAACGGGCAGGTTGGTTACCAGAGACTGTTGAAGTTGTGCATGTTCCCTTTGGATTGGTACTAGGGGAAGACGGGAAAAAGCTGAAAACTCGGTCGGGAGAGACAGTACGATTGCGGGATTTATTGGATGAAGCGATCGCACGGGCGCGTGCGGATTTGGAAACTCGCATCCAAGCAGAAGGTCGCCAAGAAAGCGAGGAGTTCATTGACCATGTTGCTCAAGTGGTGGGTATGGCGGCGGTAAAGTATGCTGACCTCAGTCAAAATCGCACCAGCAACTATGTGTTTAGCTTCGATAAGATGTTATCGCTTAAAGGAAATACAGCACCGTATTTACTCTATGCTTATGCCCGAATTCAAAGTATTGGTCGCAAAGGTGGTATTGATTTTGAGCAGTTAAGAACAGAGGCTAAAGTTTTATTGCCAGAACACCAGGAAGCCACCCTAGCGAAACATCTTCTACAAATCAGCGAGGTAATTAAAGAAGTTGAGCAAGAGTTGTTACCTAATCGTCTTTGTCAGTATTTGTATGAACTGAGCGAGAAATTTAGTCAATTTTATGATCAATGTCCTGTGCTTAAAGCTGAGGAACCTGTGCGAACATCACGATTAATGCTGTGTGACTTAACGGCTCAAACGTTGAAACTAGGATTATCGTTACTCGGTATTTCGGTATTAGAACGGATGTAGAAATACCCATTTGCCATTATAAGTAGGGGGTAGTGAATAAGTGTTGTGGTAAAGGGAGGGAACAGGGAAGGGGGAACAGCGATAACCGAGGCGTGTTTTCAACTAAAATTGTGGAATAGATTTGACGTTTAAACCGGGCGCACGTCGGTGCGCCCCTACAATTCTAATCTACCAAATAAGGTGTGCCACGCCACCAACCTATTTTAACTATGCCACACGGCTAAACTCTACGATGAGATACTCCCTGGCGATCACGCTTCAATGACAACTCGTAAATTGCCCCGTTTCCGCACAACTCGACAGGCGGTTGCTCCACTAGAGCGCTCAAATTCTAAATCTAATACCGTCTGCCCAATTTTCAGGTTTTGCAGTGACAGATACTGGACGGATTCAGGTAGAGTGGGATGAACAATTCGCAGACAATTCCTTGGTGTGTCTGGTACTAAATTAACCATTACCTGTAGGAGTTGGAAAATCGTCCCCGTTGCCCAGGCTTGCGGTGAACAAGCTACAGGATATCGCACGGGTGTGCTATCGGGGGTGCGTTCATAGCCACAGAAGAGTTCGGGTGGACGATAATAGGGTTGTTGAACCGTCATGTCGATAATCCCTTGAGCCACCTCCAACGCCTGATCCACCAATCCGAGCGATCGCAATCCGGCAATAATGATTCCGTTATCGTGATGCCATACTGATCCCAGATGATAGCCCATGGGATTATACGCAGGCGATAAGCTACTTAAGGTGCGAATTCCCCAGCCACTAAACATATCTGGCGCTTGCAATCGTTCGGCGACATTGTGCGCCTTGTCCTTGGAGAGAATATCTAAACCGAGACAATGCCCCGGATTGGATGTGATACTATCCACAGGCTTGCCTTCACCATCCAACGCTAAGGCACAATAGCCGCGATCAGGCAGCCAAAAGTCACGATTAAAGCGGGTTTTCAGGGCTTGGGCTTCCTCATGCCAACGATCTGCCAAATCTAACCCTTTTCTGCGACGCGCAAGCTGACTTAAGCGCATCTTCGCCGCGTAAACATACCCTTGCACTTCCGCCAGCGTAATCGCCCCTTCCGCTAACTTGCCTTTGGCATCAACGATACAGTCTCCAGAGTCTTTCCATCCCTGATTCCGCAGTCCCCCCTGGGACTGGCATTCATAACTGATATATCCTGTCTGTTGACATCGGCGATCGATCCAATCCATCGCCGCTAACGCATTATCCCATAACCGATCCAAAAGTTCCTGATCATAGGTCCAGGCATAATAATCCGCATAGAGCAT
Organism: Coleofasciculus sp. C1-SOL-03; assembly: GCF_040220555.1. Taxonomy (NCBI): domain Bacteria; kingdom Bacillati; phylum Cyanobacteriota; class Cyanophyceae; order Coleofasciculales; family Coleofasciculaceae; genus Coleofasciculus; species Coleofasciculus sp. C1-SOL-03. Next base: position 21,514 of record NZ_JAVJUO010000240.1, on the reverse strand, counting down.
CAACCACAACGGCGTGGCATCGACTGTGCCATAATAAGGCGTATGGGGGAGTTCGCCACAACGCGCCATTTCACCCAGACGTAACTCATGGAGAATCTTACCCGGTTCTTCTTCCCGCCACTCGTCCTCAACTTTACCCTGATACTCCGCTAGGGTAATCAGCGTTTGACGCGCAATCCCCGGATCGAGGATCAGGGTTTGACTGGCTGCAATCAGAGAATCCCGTCCAAACAACGTGGAAAACCAGGGAATTCCCGCACAGAGAATCTTATCCTTGCCAAAGGTTTGACCCAAAAGATAGATATCCTGTTCAGCCCGTTCAATGGTCTGATTTAACGCTCGATTATCCGTGCGAATCCGAGTCACACCCTCTTGCCAATCCCGCTCCTCCATCGCCTCCGCCGCGATCGCTTGTTTGAGTGTAGCTGGCGCACTCACCACAGAAGCTGGATGATTGTCAACAAAAGGCTGTACTCGATACCCCAATTGCTGGCTTTCATGAGACTTTAATTTCAACCGCCAAATTGCCGTATATCCTTTAAACGCATCAGGTTGACGATGATAAAACTGAATTCGAGACTCCATCAACACCTGATCCAATCCCTGATAGGCTAAGGTCAGTTCACCTGTTTCCTCAACCAAAGACTGTACATCGGGGTCTAATGCATTATCCCCTTGAGGAATAACCTGGCGCATGAGGGTTCCCACCTGCTGACGGAGATAACCACGAATTTGGAATAAATCGGCAAAATCCGCATCAAAACTGAGACTGAGTTCAAACTCAACAGGTTGGGTACTGTAGTTGGTAATTTTTAGGTCTTCAAACAGTCCCCCTTGTAAGACAATATCCCGTTGAATCCCAATTGTTTCTGCTGAAATTCGCCCCTCAACATAAGGATTCGCACAGAGAACCGAAAGCGCAAAACCCCGTCCGGCTGTACTGCTGAGTAAAATCGGTGAGAGTCCCTCAATCTGTAACTCTAGGCGACTGAGAAAGCGAGTATCTTGACAAAATAAGCCTAAGCTTTTGTCGGATTCATCATCAAGACATCCAGCAATATTACCGAGTGGATCAGTAATCAGGAAAAGGTCATCATCCTTCAGCGTAAGTGTTGATTGCAGTCGTTTGGTTGTGGTGCATTGCCACTCTGGAATCGGTAGTTGTTCAACGGGTGCAAAGGTTCTACCGTTGAGTTCCAAGATATTTAAGTCAGTTTCATCGGTATTAGACACTATTTATCGTCCTCCCTTAGTTCCCCCTAGAACTTATACCGTAGGGTGGGTTTCGGCTTCGCTCAACCCACCAGCATACCAGTCAGTACCATTCCCCTTAAGAGACTTGCATTAATTCCTGATCAAAATCAACCGTAGATGGGCTAAATATCTCTGACGGAAGGTACAAGATGCAGGGGTTCTGCACATCTGGCACAACCGCAGTAATCAAACCCGCTAACCGCCGACGATAGAGATCACTCAGATGGGCTGCAACTTGATTCCAACTCAGAGAAGAAATGACTCCATCCGTTGTCTGTCGTTTTAGGCGACAAGCGAACAATTCATCCCATAAAACCCGATGAATCGCGTCAGCAAATGCCACTGCATCCCCCGGAGGAACTAACAAACCTGTTTCTTCTGGGACAATGGTAAATCTGAGTCCTTGCACATCCGACGCGACAATGGGTATCTTATGATCCAATGCAGCTAGGGCAGCTGATCCAAAGGGTTCATACCGACTAGGAATAACGCAGACATCAGCGGCGGTATAGTAAAGCCAATGCTGATCCGAGGGTATCGATTCAATCATCAAAACCTGTTGATCTAGCTCAAGGTGGTGAATCCATTGCTTAACTTCCTGTTTTGCCTCCGGATTCTGCTCAGAACTAACCATCAAGCAACGCCATGATTGTATCCCCTCTGCTACTGTGCGATCGCGGTATAATTTCAGCGCTGTGATCAGCGTATCAATCCCTTGGTTGGAATCAAGTTGACCGACATATAAGACTACCTTTTCATTGGTACAAAGTCCCAATTTCGCTTTCGCCTTTGACTTGGACAGTCGGGGGAATTGCCGAGGGGAATTCGATGGCTCTGATGACAGCAGAATCACCTGATCAATTTGTTCACAACTCGTAGATTCTGATCTGAGCCAATGGTTAGGAATCGTTGGGGTTTGACTGAATGAATTAATGGTGTTGAGTGAATCTTTACTCGTAAACCAATTGGTGTGGATTAATTCAAACCTTTTCGATTCCTTCAATTTTAATCCCACTTGACCCGATAGCCAATCCTGAGTATGAATTAGAGGATAATGAGTTCCTTCTTTTGCCTGAAAATCCTGAAAAGCTTTAACCCATTGAGTCACGTATCCAGGTAATTGAGCGGAACTTAGAGATGAGTTTGGCTCAATATTTAAGCGAATCGTGCGACAGTGAGGCGCTGTCCATTCGACTTTAGGTTGATCGGGATGAGTCCGCCGAGTAAACCAATCAATTTGCCAGCCGAGTTTGGCGAGAGCTTGGCTCAGTTGATTGACTGAATGTAGGCATTGGTTTTGCTTGCCTTGACTGGGCGGGTTGACACTCTCCTGACCGATGGAAAGTAGAGCAATAGGTTGTCTATGAACAGTTTGGTTCATGATTCACCTCATTAAATGATTGATAATTTACTTTTCACAGGATCGGAAAAACCTCTCTGGAAAACTTCTCTTCATCCCCCCTTGCCCCCCTTTGAAAGGGGGTTAGAGAGAGGCTTTGAATTCTCCCCCGTGTAATAAAAGCAAAGCATCCTTTGGCTTCCTCCTTTTGAAGGGAAGAGGGGGATCTAAAAAGGGGACGGAAGGGGGATATAGTAAACCCAACTTAGCTAGCTAAAAGTGTAGGAACGTGCAGATGACCATTGCGAGCAAAGCGTTCTGCCAGGACTTGATTATAGACAGCTTCGTATCCATCCACCATCTGTTTCACAGCAAAGTTTGTTTCAACGTGTTCCCGACAGGCTTGTCGATTCAGTTCGGGTATTTTCGCGATCGCATGGACGCATTCATCGATAGTATTACAGAGAAATCCTGTCTTCCCGTGAACAATAATTTCTGGCGCTGATCCTAATGCCATGGCAATCACCGGAGTTCCTGATGCCATGGATTCAATCATGACTAATCCGAAGGGTTCACGCCAGGTAATCGGGAATAGCGTGGCAACTGCACCTCCCATCAATTCATTTTTCTGGGTGTGATTGGCTTCTCCTAAAAACTCAATTTGTTTCCCATCAATCAAGGGTTCTACTTCTGCCTCAAAAAAGGCACGATCTTTGGGATCAACTTTACCTGCCATTTTCAGATGCCAGCCGGAACGTTTGGCAATTTCAATCGCCAAAGCGGGCCCTTTTTCCGGGGACATCCGCCCAACAAACGCCAGATAAGGCGGCTGTTCTGACTGCGGGTAAAACGTAAACCGCTCTGGCGCGATCGCATTATAAACGGTTGCCATATAATTGAGTCCCAACTCAGGACGTTGCTGAGAGTGGGAGATGCTGACAAAATGTTGCTGACGATGCTTGGTAAAAATCTGTTCAACCAGTGGCGAAAATGTACCGTGAATCGTATGTACAACTGGCGTTTTTGTCAAGGTTGCATAAGGAAGCGCCGGATAATCTACATGAGCATGAATCACATCAAACTCATTCGCTCGTTCAAAAACTTTGCTCAATTGCATCTGTTCATAAACAGCATAATCTTGATGGGTTACGCCAAGAGGACGCAATGCTTTTTCACATCCAGGTTCCAGTTTTGCCAATGTCTCTGAATCACCCGATGCAAATAATGTAACGTCATGACCCCGACGGACAAGTTCATCCGTGAGTAAACTCACCACTAATTCTGTACCACCATACGCTGGGGGAGGTACACACTCCCACAACGGTGCAATTTGGGCAATCCGCATTTTGAAACCTCCCATTTAGAATGAGATGGAATGAAGAAAGGTTGGTCATTGAGCGTTGAATAACGTGGCGCTGGTCACTTCAACCAGCGTGATTTTTGGACTCGCGACCTTGTTTGTTAAGGTGTGTGTAGAACCTTATCCCAAAATTTACTAAGGGAGAGCTATATTTGCCAATTCGTGAACTCTACCCCTGACAGGTAAGGAAAACCGTATAGTCGTGTTTCTTGTAAGTAGGTGGACACCATTAGAATTAACGGTTGAGATGAGGGAACAGGGAACAGGAAGGAACAGTAAGGGTTTGAGGGCGATTGAAAAAACTGGCTCCGGAGCGTGCTGTTTTCTTTTGTCCGAACTACTTATGGTTGAAATGACCACGCATCAGCAAGAACCCTTCTGCTTTTTGCCTTTTGCTATAGTTCCATCTCTGATTGTGTAAAGTTTTTTTTCAATCGTCTGTCTGGTTCGTAGAAGACACTCAGGTTTCCAGAGTAACCCATGAAACGGTTATTCATCGAGGTGACCTATGTTAAAGCAACTGCCTTTTAAACGACTAGGGTTAACCCTATTGATAGCGTCGAGTGCTAGTTTTGCCATTAACTTGAGTTATTCACCACCATCATTGGCAGAATTGCTCACGCTTCGGGATGGTACTCAATGCCAAGGAAACTTTCAAGGACTCAATGGTAGAGGATTGTGCGTTTATGAGAGAGACCTCCAAGGTAATCCTTACAACTATTATGAAGGAGAACTTCGCAATGGTCTGCCATCAGGTCAAGGAATCTTCGTGTATAACAATAATGACCGCTATGAAGGAGAATTCAACAACGGTCTCCCCCACGGTCAAGGAACATTTATCTTTGAAAATGGCGATCGCTATATCGGAGGCTTCAAGGAAGGTGTACCCAACGGAACTGGAACATTCCTCTATGCTAACGGGGATCACTATTCAGGAGGGATTCTGAATGGTCAGTTCCACGGTTTTGGCACATTCATTTTTACTAACGATAGGTACAAGTCTGATGACGATGATCGGTACGATGGACAGTTTCTTTTCGGTCAGGCAAAGGGCAATGGTACACTAAGATACGCTGATGGTATCGTTTGTCGAGGCAACTTCTACAATAGTACTTTTACGGGGCGCGGTACTTGCACCTATCCCCAAGGCTCTTTCTATCAGAGTTATACAGGAGAAATACATGATGGGATGCCTGGAGGTGTTGGTATTCTGACTTATGCAAATGGTGAGGTTTACAGAGGAAATTGGAGCGATCGCCCTCGGTAAGAGCTGGGGAAGCTAGGGGAGCAGCAGTATCAGATAAGGACAGGGGGGCGATAGACTTGTTAATAAAAGATACCCCATAATTAGGACTTGCTGCACAACTCCGAAACCCTTATCTATCAAGAGTTAGAGGAGGTTGAAAGCCGACTATAAGGGCAATCCCTCCCTCTTGGATGGGTGAAAAGCTTACACTTATAGGGAGACGAAAAGCACTACTGTTTCTCTCATCTCCCCAATACTTATTCAGCAAGCCCTAATTATTTCCCTTGCCTCTTAACCATGCCAGATAATCCCAACGCCACTCAAAATACCTTACAACTACCTCTCGCTGCTTTACGGGAACAGGAATTGCAACGCCTGCGGAATAGCTTACGTCAGGGACAACAACCGATGGCAGATTGGCAGGGGGGTTCTCTGGCGGTGTCGGCGGTACCCGGTGCGGGGAAGTCTACGGGAATGGCTGTCGCGGCAGCAATTGCGATCGCACGCTATCAACTTCATGGTAAACGACAATTGGTGGTGGTGACGTTTACGCGATCGGCGGCGGCTTCAATTAAGGCGAAAATTCGCGATTATCTTAAACCCCTACGCTTACCCCAAAATAGTTTTGTCGTCTATACGCTGCATGGATTAGCCCTAAATATTGCCAACCGCCATCCGGATTTATCGGAGATTAATTTAGATACGCTGACGGTTGTCACCCCGAATCAAAGTCACCGCTTAATTCGGGCTTGTGTGGAACAGTGGATTGCCTCCAATCCGCGCCGTTATTCTATGTTGTTAGAAGGGGTCAGTTTTGATGGGGAAGAAACGGAACGATTGCGACGACAATCGGTCTTGCGAACCGAAGTGTTACCGTCTTTAGCCTATACGGTGATTCACGAAGCCAAAAGTTCGGGATTATTGCCCGAAGACCTCTGGTTAATCAGTCAACAAACCAATGACCCTTATGACATTTTAGCGATCGCGGCGGGATTATACGAGCAATATCAACGAGTGACGCGATCGCGAGACTTTATTGATTATGATGATATGATTCTAGCAGCCTTGCGAGTGTTAGACGATAACACCGTGCGTCAACTCTGGCAACGGCAATTCTTTGCCGTCTTTGAAGACGAAGCACAGGATTCCAGTCCCCTCCAATATCGCTTATTACAAACCCTAGCCACTGATCCGAGTAATCCTTACAGTCCCCTGAATTTAATCCGAGTTGGTGACCCCAATCAAGCGATTAACTCCACCTTTACTCCTGCTGACCCAATTTACTTTAATCGCTTTTGTACCGAATGCCAGGAACAACAGCGTCTTGCTACGATGGATCAAGCAGGTCGTAGTACACCGATTATTATTGATGCCGCTAATTTTATCCTCAATTGGGTGAATCAAACCTATACGCAAAACCAGGATGAATCCACTCGTCCCTTTCGTCCCCAAACCATCCATCCCGTACCCCCGGATGACCCCCAAACCGACGCCAATCCCCAGCCAGAGGGGAGAGGGTTAGAAATCTATCAACCCAGTGATATTTATCAAACGGTAGAATTGTTGGGACAACGGGTAATAGACCTATTCACCCGCCACCCAGACCATAACGCCGCCGTCTTAGTCCGGGAAAATCGCCAAGGAAACTTCATCGCCCAGAAACTCGACTATCTCAAACGCCAGCATGGGATTGACGTGTATGATGTACAGGGGAGCGATCGCCATTCACATATTCCCATTGAAATACTGGCATTGCTGCAATTTATTGACCGTCCCCATTCTCCCGATTACCTAAAAGCCGCACTAGACGTTCTGGTTAAACGCCAACTGATTCCCACCCAAGACTTAAACGCCCTCGCCACTTATCCCGAACAATTTCTCTATCCCGGACCCCTTGACCCCCATCCCACGCCCGCAGTCAGTCAAGCCGCCAGATACTGTCGCAGTCTTTTACGGGCGCGTCTGGAATTACCCCATTACCAGCTTATTTCCTTTTTAGCCCTCACCTTACAGTACGACCAATCGGAACTCGCCACAGCCGATAAACTCGCCGAACGAGTGGTTAAACAAACCTATAGTAGCAGCGCCATGCCTGCTACCTTAGCCGCATTAAGTGAAATTGTCTCCTCCGAACGGTTTGAACCCGTAGAAACCGAAGACGCCGACTCTCGCTATCTACGTCGCCGTCAACTCACGATTATCACCATGCACAAAGCCAAGGGATTAGATTGGGACTATGTATTTCTCCCCTTTCTCCACGAAGACACGATTCCCGGTAATCCTTGGGTACCCACCGCCGCCCAATTCTTAGGCGATTTCACCCTAGCCGAAGTCGCCCGGGCGCAAATTCGCGCCAGTTTACACGAACACCCCCTACCCACCGCCTTAGAAGCCTGGGAGAAAGCCGGACAACTCAAAACCGCCGAAGAATATCGTCTATTATACGTCGCCATGACCCGCGCCAAGCGACTCTTATGGATATCAGCGGCACAAAAAGGACCCTTTCGCTGGAATACATTTAGTGGACAAGCCTCAGACAACTTACAGATGAAAAAGCCTTGTCCCATATTACCCGTCTTAACCCGTCGCTTCCCCGATTCAGTGGTTTCTCTAGCGACGATGACGAATTAAACCTTGGTAGGAGGGATAGTTCGTGATTGTTCCACGGCAACTGTAAAGTCAACCAGTAATCCTCATCTGGAAATTAAAACCCAATATCTCTATGGCAAGGAAGTGGATATAATTATTAACCAAGGAACTGTTATCGGAATTGTCAGCGCTAACAAAATTTCCCAGCCGAGTAAGCAAAAATTACACCAGGCAAGTATTGCTTTTGCTGAAAATATACCTGAATCAACATTTAGTAATTACTGATATGAGATAGGAAAAAGTCATGTTAAACATTAATTTCTATGGGAAAAATGGACAGTCATCTCAAAGTATTCGGATGGTAGAAGATTTTTATCAGTGGCTAGCTTATTCAGACTTTGCTCAAGTTGGGCGTTCTAAAATGACCACGATTTGTCTTGATGGAGAAGAAGTAGAGCTACCACTAATTCATTTATCCAGCACAACAAGAAGTATGTTGATTGCCTGCTTTAATGAAATGATATTGAAAGAAACAGAAGCCATGTTAGTAGACTTAGAGAAAACTATATCACAAGAAATATTAAGTGGAAGAACATATCGATTAAAAAAACTTTTGAAACTCTTGAATTGCTGTAAAAATAGTCGTTTTATTTACTTGCAAAGGGAGTAGTAATATTAAACTTTGGATGTAATGCACATGTTACTCTAGTTGTTTGGGTGATGTAAACGCTGCCTATGTTGGAATTTTCAACAATTGTTCTATTTGACCTTTATCTAAATTCAAAAACAGATAATCATTCAAGCAAGCAATTACATGACTCACCCTATAGAAACTTGAACCATCCCACTAACGACTACAACTCATTCCCCGCTTCACTGCTTCACTTGCCAATAACCGTTGCAGGGGTTCAACTAACGGAGGAAGTTCCATTTGAATTCCATCCCATACAATCCTTAACTTAATCTGAAAATATTCATGAGTGATTACATTTCGCATATCACTCATCAGTCGCCAAGGAATGTCAGGAGTACGATTCTGAATGTCTGGCGGAACATTTCTAGCGGCTTCACCAATAACCACAAACTTGTAAAGAATCGAATCAAATAGCATTTCATCAGTGGAAAATTCCTCAAACGTTATTCCGGCTGTTCGTTGCTGAATACTCGAAATTGCCTGCAAAATATCTTGAACTCGTAGTTGCCAACCTCTAGAAAACACGAATCACATCCTCCAAAACAGGTTCACGCAAATGCTCTCGTAACGCATCTTGAGTCCCTAAATCGACAGGACAGCCTAAAATATCTTCTAGATAAAGCCGGATGCGACTAAAACCAAATAATCCTATCGGTTGAGAAAATTCGACCAGAAAATCCACATCACTGTCGGCTCTCGCTTCATCCCGCGCCACAGAACCAAACAACTCCAACGACTTGACACCAAGTTCTTGAAGTTTTAATTGATGAGCTTTAACAATGGCTAGCACATCCTCTCGTTTCACAGGTATCCTCCAACTCATTCAGCCAATACGACTAATAAGAATATTATCTAACACTCCAGACATTAAGTTGAAAAAAATAGCCAGCAGCAATGCCAACCGTACCTGATTAATTGACTTTTGAAAGTAGTCCTCAAAAAAGATAATGGTGCGTTACGCTTTGCTAACGCACCCTACAATGATTGGTGTAAGATGTGAGTTCAACTAAAGGTATTTAATGTAATGGTATCAGTAGGGGCGGGTTTAGCCTATCAATGTAGATGCTCACCAATAACCGGGCAACAAAACCCGCCCAAACCCCAAATTTACCCCTTCAACTTCTTCCCTAAAAGTTGGTTAGTTAATTTTGGATTTGCCCGTCCATTGGTTTCCTTCATCACCTGTCCGACAAAAAACCCTTGCAGCTTGGTTTTACCATTCCGATACTGTTCCAATTTCTTGGGATTTGCAGCAATTACTTGATCAATGATGGCTTCCAGTTGGCTGACATCCGAGATTTGAATCAGTCCCCGACTTTCAGCGATTTCCTTGGCTGAACCACCTTTTGACAAGAGTTCCGGGAGAATTTCTTTGGCGATTTTGCCGCTAATCGTATCCTCTTCAATCAACTGAATCAGTTCTGCCAAAACTAACGGTTTGAGCGCAATTTCCGTAATCGCCAGTTTCTCCGTATTCAGATAAGCAGCAATATCTCCCATCACCCAGTTTGCCACTTGTTTGGGATTGGCATTGGCAGATACGGCGGCTTCAAAATATTCCGCCACCAGTTTATCTTCAGTTAAGACGCGGGTATCATAGGCAGAAAGCCCGAATTTCTCTTCATAACGATGGCGTTTCTGGGCGGGAAGTTCGGGGAGTTCACTGCGCCATTGGTCTAATTGTTCTTTGGAAACTTCAATCGGGGGTAAGTCGGGTTCGGGGAAGTAGCGGTAATCGCTAGACCCTTCTTTAATTCGCATACTAATCGTGCGTTGACTTCCTTCTTCCCAGAGGCGGGTTTCTTGGACGATTGGTTCCCCGGTTTCAATTGCTTCGATTTGCCGTTCGATTTCGTAGTCAATGGCTTTTTGAATGGCGCTAAAGGAGTTCATGTTTTTGATCTCAACTTTCACGCCAAACTCTTTTTGACCGACGGGACGCACGGAAATATTCACGTCACAGCGTAGGGAACCTTCCTGCATATTGCCATCACTGATACCCAGGTAACGCATAATCCGGCGTAATTCTTGGGCATATTCGGCGGCTTCTTTGCCAGAACGCAAGTCGGGTTCTGAGACAATTTCCAGGAGGGGGACACCTGCGCGGTTGAAATCGACGAGGGAGTAGGTGGAACCAGAGAGTCGGTCACTTCCCGCATGGACAAGTTTTCCGGCGTCTTCTTCCATGTGTAGACGGGTGATGCCGATTTTTTTGTCAATCGGGTTTCCGTCGTCATCGATGAGTTCGATTTCTAACCAGCCATGTTCGGCGATGGGGAGGTCATATTGAGAGATTTGATAGTTTTTGGGGAGGTCGGGATAAAAGTACTGTTTGCGGTCAAATTTACTATAGGGGGCGATTTGGCAGTTGAGGGCTAATCCGGCTTTGACGGCGGATTCCAGGACTTTTTGATTGAGGACGGGTAGCACGCCGGGAAGTCCCATGCATATCGGGTCAATGTTGGTGTTGGGGGGAGTGCCGAATTCTGTGGAGGAGTAGGAAAATATTTTGGTGGCGGTGTTGAGTTGGCAGTGGGTTTCTAGACCGATTATGGCTTCGTACTTCGTTTTTGCGGGTGCTGCGGTGGTCATAGGTGTTTCGTTGCTGTCTCGTTGTCAGAGTTTTAGTCTATTAGTCTATTTTAGCGTGGGGGGTTGTTCGTAGTAGGCACTTTAGTGCTAGAAGCGAATAGTATAAGAGGTTGGGCGCGATCGCTTTGACCGTTGCACGCAAAGCGGTAAAATCAGCCACGACATCCTGTTCTTGTTACAAATCTTTACTTCAAAAACCCGAGCGTATCGCCCATTTTTACAGACAAAACCTAAAATTTTGATTAAAATCTTGGTGTGGCTAAAGAATATTTTTAGAATTTGGTAAATTTTATGATACTTGCAGAAAAAATAAAACGACAAAATGTCAGCCGCAGCTCATCTCATTTAGCCCTAGTGTTTGCCGAAACTATGCAAACGGGACAAATTAGCTTCTCGCAGTGGTATGAGTTAATGACAGCGCCTTTAGAGGATGCATTGAGTCCTGAAGCTGAAGATGCGATTACCCGTTTAATTTATGGAGTACGTCACGGCTTGATTAAAGTTGTTTAGGGCTTGCTACAGGGAGTGCTGTGGTGGGGAAAGGCAATAGGCAATAGGCAATAGGCAATAGGCAACAGGACAGAATGTCCTAACCTGCTTGGGTAAAGCTATAATGACCAAAAGACATGATATACCTGTAGAGATGTGCCATGGCGCGTCTGTCAAAACGGCAAATCCTCCTCCTCTGGCTCAGTAATCGAGAGTCGCCAAGTCGTTTTATTCTCTTCTTCTACAGGCAATTCCTCCATTACCTCCCCTAACTTTTGTTGTAGGGATTTGGTCAATTGTACTGATATATCTAACTCAATCCCTAGTTTTTTTGTCACTTCTGCTAATTGATGAAACGCAACTTTTTTACTGGTGCGATTTTGACTGGATAAGCGAAATCCATTGACTTTTTTGACATTTTGCGCTTGCATCGCTGCTTTCAGCCGTTCCTTAATTTGCTGAATTTCCGTATCCAGTTGTTTCCAGCGATGCTCAATTTGTCGATAGCGTAAGGTTAGGGCTTCAATATCCTCTGTGGCGGGGTCAGGTTGAGCGAGGTCTAATAAATGACGATGAACTTGAACCACATAGACGACATCCTTAGCCGCGTAATCCAGTTGGCGAGGTGAGAGAGGGCGTTTCCTCCAGTCGCCTGTTTGTTCAGTTTTATCCACTTGGGGACATATCCCAAAATATTCGGTTAGGGTTTTCAGTTGATAATTGGGGACAGGGAGGCGATAGTAGGGAATCGTTTTCGCCAGTTCTAGGGTACAGGTGACATTTTTTGCCTTGCGTTTACCCAAAAATTTCCGGTCATAACTAGCGTTGTGAAAGACTTTCTCGATTGCCGGATTGTACATTACTTTAGCAATAAACTCATCAGCGAGTTCCGGCTGGTATAACACATCGAGAATCCAGACAGACTCAGCCGTGAGGTCATTTCCATCCGCCAAGACTTGAATTAACGACAATTGCGGCGTATCGGTTTTATAGTCAGCGACTTCCGTATCTAACCATAGGATAGAGGCTTGAGTGCAGTTTGCGATCGCGCGTTCAATATCTTTGGCTTGGGTAAGGTATGGCATGAGTCAATCGAGCAGGTAAAGCATTTTCAGACTTGATGTAATATAGCCAAACAAGAGTGGAATTGGTTTATCTGATGTCTCGTTATTACACCGTTTGAGAACCTGCTGTGTTTTATCCTACACGCTAAGGGGGTGAAAGTGGGAGGAAAGCGCCGACCTAAAGCAGCAGAATTTGATCGCATCTCCAGCTCATCGCTCATAACAACTAATAAACTCTCTAAATACCCACCCCCATATCCTATATTCACCTTGGTAATAGCCGCCCACGTTTACCCAAGGACGACCTTGATTATCATAGGCGACCTCATGGATATAGACCTCTCTGCCGTTTTTTAGGGCATTGATAACCCTGCCATTTGGAGTATCACGCACGTTAAGCGGACTTCCCGTTGGGTCGGTTACTTGACCAACCATTTCGGCTTTAACAGGTAGAATTAAAGCCGATACAGAAACTGTAATTGTTGCGAAAATAATGGCTAGACTTTTCATCACAATTACGAATAAGCTGCCCGTTAGCATAGAAGTTGAGTTGATAAAGTGGGTTGTTTTGAGTGTTGGTCATTCCCATTGGTGTTAGCGTCATATAGCTACCTTGCCCAACTGCTGCTGAAGCATTTACACCAACAACTTGACGACTACTGGGTGGTACGCGATTTTCTCCTCCTAACTCTTTCTCGAAAGGCGGTATGACCGGAATGGGTTGGCTATTTTCTACCTTTGGGCTAGAAGCTAGCTTTGCCATAGCAGCATCCCATTGTTTTCGCTTTCTTGTTGTCAACTCGTCGGCTGGCAACTGAATGGACGCAAACAGACACCCCTCAAGGCTTACTCGCACAGGTGGCGGAACAAACCGCTACAATTCCTGACAGGGAACAGCGACAAACTCTGGCGGGTTTTGCGGAGATTTTAGCTGGATTGCGGTTTGAGAAAGCTTTGATACGTCGGTTTTTTCGGGAGGACATCATGCGCGAGTCGGTTATCTATCAAGATATCTTGCAACAAGGAAGACAACAGGAAGCCCTTTCATTAGTCATGCGCCAACTCAATCGGCGGCTAGGAGAGGTTAACTCAGCCGCAATTGAGCGGGTTCGGGCGTTATCCATCGAGGAATTGGAGGAGTTGGGGGTAGCGCTATTGGATTTTTCCGGAGTTGCTGATTTAATGGCTTGGTTTGACCGACAAAAGATGCGAGACGTGGAAATCGCTTTGATTATCCGCCAGCTAACCCGACGGCTGGGTGACGTTGACCAATCACTGCGCGATCGCATTAACAGGTTATCAACAGAACAGTTGGAAGCGTTGGGAGTCGCGCTGTTGGATTTTTTCCAAGTTGCTGATTTAGTGGCTTGGTTGGAGGAGCAACAGGTGAGCGATTAATGATGGTGGTTTCAGCGTCTGTAGATCGGCTAAAAAATAGCGCAAAGCCTCACAGTGAGGCAGTTTCATTTTTTGGGCTGGGGGAACTTCAGTTTCAAGTTCGTGGCTATTGCGTATAGCGCTTCGCGCTGGTCTAGTTACACTTTGTTTGTACGAACATCCCATCTGGACTCAGCTTCAGAGAAGGGAGTTGTAAATACACGCCTAGCGACTTGCTATAAGTGCGATCGCTGATTTTGTCGGTTGGGTTGAAGCAGCTTCTCAGACACTCCTGAAAAACTATCTTACCGATGAAGTACCATCGGATTTACGTTATTTTATGTCACAAATCCGATGGCTGGCGTTCCCTCACTTCGATTCCCTAATCCTCAACTTTTCCCCGCGAATGGAATAATCCAACAACTCCATCGGATGCATCAAGGATATCTCTTTCTCCTGCAAGTTTAAATGCTTCTTAATTTGCAGTGAACATCCCGGATTCGATGACGCAATTAACTCCGCCCCTGTATTCAACAAATTCTCAACCTTTTGCTGTCCCAACTCATCAGCAACTTCCGGTTGCAACATATTATAAACCCCCGCACTGCCACAACATAGCGCCGCATCAATGGGTTCGCGTAATGTTACCCCCGGAATTTGCCGCAATAACTGACGCGGTTGTACAGAAATCTTTTGTCCATGTAACAAATGACATGCATCTTGATACACCATTGTCAGAGGCTTATCGGTCAAGGGTGACAACTTCGCCGTCAATCCTACCTCAGCCAAAAACTGTTGCACGTCTCTCACCTTCGCCGCAAACTCTTGCGCTTTCTGGCGATACACCGGATCATCGTCTAATATATGCCCATATTCCTTCAACGTATGACCACAGCCTGCGGCATTAATAATCACATAATCAACATCCGTCCCCTCAAAACTATCAATCATTTGTCGCGCCAAGGCTTGGGCTTGTTCTGTTTGTCCCTGATGTTCGGGTAATGCAGCACAACAGCCTTGACTTTTGGGAATCACCACTTCACAACCATTCGCCGTTAATACTCGCACCGTTGCTTCATTAACAGGCGAGAAAAATAGCCGCTGTACACACCCCAAAATCACACCCACTCGATACCGCTTTTCCCCTTGTGCCGGAATCACATCCGGGAAGTTATTCTGAAAGGACTTTAAGGTAATTTGCGGTAAAATTGAATCCATTGCCGCTAAACGGGGGACTATTTGCTTTAATAATCCTGTAGACCGAACTAGCTTTTGTAATCCTAATTTTTGATAGATATAAAGTGGCGCAAGGAAGGGGCGTAGGCGTCCCGGATAAGGAAACAGATTAAAGATTAGCGCTCTAACCATCCGATCCGCTAAACTCCGAGGCTGATTTCGCTCAACCTGATGGCGTGTGGCGGATATTAACTTATCATACTGGACTCCAGAAGGACAGGTGGTTACACAAGCCAAACAGCCTAAGCAGGAATCAAAATGTTGTGTCGTCGCTTCGGCTAATGGTGCTTCACCTTTGTTAATCGCATCCATTAAATAAATGCGTCCCCTAGGCGAATCCATTTCCTTACCAATCACTCGGTAACTGGGACAGGTAGCGAGGCAAAATCCGCAGTGAACACAAGTATCAATTAAGTCTTGTTTAGGCGGATTTTTAGGATCAAAACCAGGAAGTTGAGCCTCCTTGTGTTCTGTTTCTAACGGTGTTGTTGCTGCGCTTTCTTTGACTGAATCGGGTGTGGGAAATTTAAAATCCGTTTGCATATTGTTTTATTTGAGGTAGATGTGCAGAAATAAATAAATTGTGAGACTTTAGGGGTTTAGTCGGGGCGGGTTTAATCACATCCGGGAGCAAAATAAAAGATAATAGTGAAACCCGCCCCTACATTCGGACAAACCAGGTTTACTATAAGGTTGTAAAGGTCAGATATACTCCTGTGACTTCTGTCTTCAAATATCTCCGACAAATCGATTAGGACTTAAAAGCATTTTCGGATCAAACTTCTGTTTAATTTGACGCATAATATCTAAAGCGTTGCCACTGTATCCCCAAACATCAAGCTGTTGCTTCACACTAATTGGAGCCTCTAGTACCGTCAAAAAGCCGCTGTGAGATTGGCAATGTTCTCGCATCTTTAAAATTGTCTCAGGTTTCACTGTTTTGGGTTCAAACCGCACTTTTCCTAAGCCACTTCCTGCATGAATTAATCCTAATCCCGTTCCAGAGGTGAGAGTATCAAGTACAGTTAATATCATAACTGCCGCCGTTGGTACTATCCCTATTTTGCAAGTAATCGCGGTAGATTGGGGCATTCCCCAGATTTGTTCTGGTAATGATTGCCATAGAGTCACTTCATCGCTATCCTGATAAAGTGTGCCTTGGAGTCCCAACTGTTGCCCCACCTCTAGCAACCGGGATGACTGCTCCTGTACACTTTTGGTGACACTTTGGAAGCGTACCATTAAGCCCATCCCTTTACCGATATCTAATTGTTTGACCAATCCAGAGGAGAGTAAATCAGCGGCTGTAGGGGTTAGGGCGGAGGCGAGTAAGGTTTGGGTTGTTGATGCAAGAGCCTCAGCCTCTCCGGTAAGTACCACTGTCCCCGATGCTTCCTGTACCGGATACAAGCGAAACGTCACCTCGGTTAAAATTCCCAGGGTGCCATACGCCCCCGTCAACAGTTTCATCAAGTCATAACCCGCCACATTTTTCACCACTCGTCCCCCAGCTTTGGCGAGTTGTCCATCACTGCGGACAAAGGAAACCCCCAATAGCATATCCCGCACCCCACCATAGCGTTGTCGCCATGATCCACTATCCGCCGTTGAAATAATTCCACCCAGGGTGGCGGCTTCTGGGTAAGCGGGTTCAAGCGGCAAAAATTGATTCGTTTTCAGCAGTATTGGCTGTAAATCTGCCAATTTCACACCCGCTTGCGCCGTTACCGTCAAGTCACCCACCGCATGATCAATCACCTGATTCAGGTTTTGGGTACTAATCACTACGTCAACGGGTTTACCCACACCCGCCCAGGCTAATTTACTCCCATTCCCGCTGGGGAGAACTTGCCAGTTATGGGTATTGGCGCATTCGACCACTTGACAAAGCTGTTGAACCGTGGTAGGAAAAACAAGCGTACTGGTAATCGTGTCTATGCCATACGTTCTCTTGAGTCGCTCTTGCCATAGGGGGGGTAAAGTATCCCCCTGATAGAGGTTAGAGTCACCCACAATCGGGGTTAGAGTTTGTGCGATCGCATTCATACAGATGTTCGTTCGTAGTTGCGCTTTAGCGCCATAAGCGTTTGTCTTCAGCGACATTCGGTTTCATTGAAGGCTGGTGGGCAATGCCCACCCTACTCCATCTCCCCCATCTCCTCAATAACGAGGTCGTACCTGATAATGGCGATAATATCGATAATCCCGCAAAATCTGGTCATGATCAAAACACAGATTCGTGGGAATCTCCCACAGCTTAAAAATCTGCAAATTCTTAGCATCATCAGCAGCTTGGGGTTCCCCTGTCGCAGTCGCTAGAAACACAATACTGATAGTATGCTTACGCGGATCACGATCAGGCGTCGAATAAACGTGAAACTGCTCAATTAACTCCACCTGTAAGCCAATCTCTTCCTTCGCTTCCCGAACTGCTGCGGTTTCCACCGACTCTCCATAATCGACAAAGCCGCCGGGAATTGCCCAGCCTAGGGGGGGATTTTTGCGTTCGATCAGAATAATCGGTCGCGAGGGTCGATCCATGAGTTCAACAATAATATCGACGGTGGGAACAGGATTTCGGTAAGTCACAAGCCAAGTTCAGGTAACAGGTAGGGATCAGCCTAGGTTCGTTGTTTTCAGAATACCTCTGTTGACAGACTTAAATCTACCACGATGGCTCTTTTTTAACGCCTCCCTAGCGTGCTAATGTCGATAGGACTTGCTTTGCTGTACTATGGTCTATTTCTATGCAGATTCCTAGATCGAGTGGTGTTTTGCTGCATCCCACTTGCTTCCCCAGTCCCTATGGATTCGGTGACTTAGGCTCACCAGCGTATCAATTTATTGATTTTTTGGCGGCTAGCGATCAGCGATTCTGGCAGATCTTGCCCGTCGGACCGACGGGGTTTGGTAACTCGCCGTATATGTCTTACTCCGCCATGGCGGGAAACCCGATGTTGATTAGCCCAGAACAACTGCAAATGAAAGGGCTACTCACGGATGAAGATCTGGCTCATCTACCGGAGTTTCCCCCGGATTCTATCGATTTTGACCGAGCCGTTCCCATGAAAAAATCGCTCCTGCTCAAAGCCTGCGATCGCTTTAAGCGGGAAGCTTCATCTGAACAGCAGGAGGAATTCGATAAATTTTGTCAGCGTCACGCCTACTGGCTGGATGATTATGCCTTATTTATGGCACTGCACAACACCTTTGATGATGTGAGTTGGCATTTGTGGAAGCCAGACATTGCCAAAGCCGAACCGCAAGCGGTGAAGGAATGGCGAGAACGGTTACGCGATCGCATTTATTACCAAAAGTACCTCCAGTTTGAGTTTTTCCGCCAGTGGTCATGGTTGAAGCAGTATGCCAATGACCGCAATATCCAGATTATTGGCGATATCCCGATTTATGTTGCCCATAATAGCGCCGATGTCTGGTCAAACCGAGACCTGTTTGCCATTGATGAGGAAACGGGCGAACCTTCGCTGATGGCGGGTGTTCCCCCAGACTATTTCAGTGAAACCGGTCAATTGTGGGGGAACCCCATTTACGACTGGGAACGCATGGAAAAGAATAACTATCACTGGTGGATCATGCGCCTGAAGATGATGTTTGAGTACGTCGATGTGCTGCGAATCGATCATTTTCGCGGCTTTGAGGCGTATTGGGAGGTTGACCAAGGGGAAACAACTGCCATGAATGGGCGCTGGGTCAAAGGACCAGGAGCTAAATTTTTCAAAGTCCTGAAACAGGAATTAGAAGGACTACCGATTATCGCTGAGGATTTAGGGGTGATTACCCCAGAAGTTGAAGCATTGCGGGATCAATTTGGATTTCCGGGGATGAAAATTTTACACTTTGCCTTTGGTGGCGGTGCGGATAATCCGTATTTACCCTTTAACCTAGAGCGCAACTGTCTGATTTATACCGGAACCCATGATAATAACACGACAATCGGCTGGTTTAACCAGATCCCCGACTATGAACGAGACAATGCGATTCGTTACTTAGGGGAGTTAAGTTCCCAAGGCATCAATTGGGATTTAATCCGGTTAGCCTACAGCAGCGTCGCCAATCTCGCCATGGTTCCCCTACAAGACTTCTTAGGTTTAGGTGCAGAGGCTCAGATGAACCGTCCCAGTACATCTGAGGGAAACTGGAAATGGCGTTATCGAGCCGAGATGTTGAGTGACCAACTGCGCGATCGCATCAAAACCCTAATTTATACGTATGGTCGGACACCGCATGATTCTTGAGGGTTAACCTGTTGAGCAAACAGACGATCAAGACCGAGGATTAGCCGCAAAGGTCATTTCCTCAACCGCACCGGGGGCGCCCATTTGTTTAGCACTTTGGTCATTAAACTCGACCAGGACGCCTCCGGCATTACCCGCCCGGACAATCAGTTGTTGATCCGCCACCCAAGTCCGCTGGGTGCCTTCGGGCAAGACGCCTTCAAATTCGGTTTTACCATCCACAACGACTCGAATCCAGGACTGAGCCTTCAGGGTAACACCCACCTGCACCGGTTTACCATCTTGGCTGGCATGACTAATTTCCGCCGATTGGTTAATATCAAGGGACTGTTTCGGTGGTCTGGGTTCGGGCTTTTTCGGGGTCGGTAACTGCTGGGCAGAGGGGGTATTGTCAACTTCAATCACTTGGACGGCGGAGCGATTGAGAATGTAAGATAAACCACTGACCGAGCCAATCACCAACAGAATATAGAGCAGGTAGAGATGAAGCGGTCGCAATTGAGCAGCAGGTAAATGCCGCCAACGGGGTTTGATCAACTGGATACTTGCTCCCACCGGAAAAGCATTGGCACATTCTGCACCATTGAGTCCCAGGGCTTCAGCAAATCGCCGGATAAAGCCGCGAATGTAGACAGGTTCGGGCAACTGGTCGATCTTACCGTCTTCAATCGCCTGTAAAAGCCGTGCCTGAATTCGGGTTTGAGCCGCAACTTCCTCTAACGTAATCGACTGTTCGAGGCGAAATTGACGTAGGCGAGCGCCTAGTTCTTCGAGCTTCTCAACTTGTTCCTGCTGCAAATGACTCGTATTCTCCTTCATACACGGTACTCCTTGATATCTGCTGGCACGTTTTCGTAAGGGTTAGTGAACTCGATTGTGGAGAAAGCGAATTTCAAATTCTTCAAGATAACGGTAGTGACCACTGAGCAGTATCGGTTCACCTGGTCGTTGTAATTGAATCGGACCAATTGCCGTGCGGTGCAGATGGATTACTGGATAGCCTAGCAGGTCAGCAACTCGACGAATTTGACGGTTTCTCCCTTCTGTCAAGACAATTTCTAAAAGTGTTTTATCGGGTTGCCGCTTAAGGACTCGAACCTTAGCAGGTAGAGTCGTTCGACCTGACAAGTCTACACCCTGACGCCAAGCCGAGAGGATTGACGCAGAAGGATGACCCTTGACCCAAACCCGATACGTCTTGGCAACGTGATGGCGAGGATGGGTAAGTTTATAGGTCAATGTTCCGTCATTTGTCAGAATTAACGCTCCTGTAGATTCCATGTCCAACCGTCCCACCGGATGGATGCCCTGACCTTGTCTAATCGTGCTTGGCAGTAAATCAAGAACTGTACGACGCTTCTCAAGAATGGTATTACACACCCGATAATTCCGACAAGTAGAGACTACACCCACGGGTTTATTGAGCAAGAGATAAATTGCCTGAGGACGATTACTGGGTTTGAGCTGTTGACCATTAACTTCAATCAAATCCGTTTCCGGATTGGCTTTTTGTCCTAACTGCACCACAGTGCCATTTAGCCGAACTTGTCCGGCTAGGATCATTTTCTCAGCTTGACGCCGTGAGGCAATACCCCACTGTGAAAGAATTTTTTGTACTCTTTCCTCCATGGCTTGACTACCTGTGAAAGCTAGTTCATCTCGACCCAGATTATGCTGGTTTCAAGTTGATCTCCATCCCTATAGTAGTTTTTCCAGCTCCAGCAGGGGTTTGGTTTAAACCTCTCTTGCTTTCAGGTGGTTCGAGGGATTCAGTCTTCTTCTAGTCCTGACCAGAATAGACTATGTACAAATATTACAAGAATGGGGCAAATTGCAAGCGTTTAGTTTTTTGACCTGCTCATTGTCTTGCTCGGAAACTATCCCAGTTATGCCAGTTATGCCAGTTATGCCAGTTATGCCAGTTATGCCAGTTATGCCAGTTATGCCAGTTATGCCAGTTATGCCAGTTATGCCAGTTATGCCAGTTATGCCAGTTATGCCAGTTATGCCAGTTATGC